>JAHFUF010000459.1:3231-4837 GCA_023265235.1 Blastocatellia bacterium | reverse complement strand
ACAAAAGTAAAATGAGGCGGGATAGTAATTGGGAGTTCATAAAGAGTTTCTGAAACAACAAAAACTAATTCTCTAAACTTTAATTGTCCAATTTTTAGCCCAATGTAGTGAGAAAATACTTCTTCAATTGAGTAGCGAAATTCTTCTGGGTCAAAACCCTCTTTTAAGAAATTAAGCTCAATTAGGTCTTCGACAATTCCATGAACATCTCTTTCAACTATGTGGAAGAAAGCATCTATTAGTTTAGACTGCATTTCTTTAGTTAAACGCCCTACCATACCAAAATCAAAAAATGCTAGACGACCATCTGCCATTAAGCGCAAATTTCCTGGATGTGGATCAGCATGAAAAAAACCATCTTCTAGGAGTTGTTTTAAGTAGGTACGAGACATTAATTTTACTATTTCTATTGGCTCAAGGTTTTTAGCTTTAATTCCAGCAATATCATTAACTTTTAGCCCATCAATAAACTCTTCAACTATTACTCGGCGGCTACTATATTGGCTATAAATATAAGGGACATAAATTTCTGGCCATTTAGCAAAATTCTTTCGGAAAACCTCGGCATTTTCTACTTCCTTAAAATAGTCCATTTCCTCAAAAAGGATATCTGCAAACTCATCAATAATTCTTAGCCAGTCTATTCCTAGAGTAATATTTGGATGTTTATTTTCTAGGTAACGAATTACTTGTCGTAGTATTGCTAGGTCTAGGTTAACTATTTGTGGTAAATTAGGACGCTGTACTTTTACTGCTACTTTTTCGCCTGTTTTTAATCGTGCGCGATAGACTTGGCCTAGGCTAGCTGCGGCTAAAGGCTCTGGGTCAATGCTAGAAAAGATTTCGTCTGGATGTGTGCCTAATTCTTCTTCAATAATTGACCATGCCATAGGTTGAGGAAATGAAGGGACTTGATCTTGGAGGCGGCTTAATTCTTTAGTGTATTCTAGTGGCACAATATCTGGGCGTGTAGAAAGGGTTTGCCCTATTTTAATAAATGTTGGCCCTAGTTCAGCTAGTTTGTCTGTTAGCCAAGTAGCACGCTTTTTTTGTAATTCCTCTAGCTCAAGATGACGGCTAGGGTAAAAATATTTAGTTAGGAAAAATAGTAGCTTCTGTCCAAAGCCTTCTAGCTCTGATTTTTCTTTACGTACTAAATTATCTAGGTAAAGACAAATAGTAAAAACAAGAAAGAGATAGGCTAGCTTAGTAGCACGTAACCAACCTGTTTTGCCAAAATCACCAATAACTTTATCTGGTAAATATTGGGCTGGCGGGCTTAATGCTATATGTGTTTGGGTAACAAGAGTAGAGGAAATAGAAACAATTTGTGGTTCTTCTGACGGAGGTGATGGTAGTTGGCGTTGTGAAGTGGACATCAGGCAATCTCCTAGCTCTAAACCCTTTTTATAGCTTAATTACGGCTAAAGAAATTCTAGCACCTTTTTTACTAAGCGATGACGAAAATATCTACGTGTACTTAAACAATCTAGCATTATCTGAGCTTTTAGCTCATCAATGGAAGCAAACTTTTTTTCTGGTCTTAGTCTATGTAAAAACCTAACTTTTAAGGTCTTTCCATAAAGGTCGTCATGAAAATCTAATA
>JAHFUF010000459.1:0-3221 GCA_023265235.1 Blastocatellia bacterium | reverse complement strand
GATTCTACTAAACGTTCGCTTAAGCCATTAAAAGTAGGGCGAACTCCAACGTTAGTAACACTACGTCTCCAGATTCCTTCTACTAATGTTAATGTGACATAAACTCCGTTGGCGGGTAATACGGTGTTTTGCGGTATTAGGTTCGCAGTAGGGAACTCTAACTGGCGACCAACATGGCGACCTTCTATTACAATACTTGTTAGTGCGTAAGGACGCCCTAGCATACGACGAGCTAGGTTTACCTGACCATTGATCAAATAACTGCGAATTTGTGAAGAGCTAATACGTTGTTTTCTAAGTAAAACTTCTGGCACTTCATCAGCAAAAAAATCATAACGATTACTAAATTCTTTTAGCTTAACAAAATCACCTTCACGCCCACGACCAAAAGCAAAGCCTTGTCCTAAGTAAACCTCTTTAGCCTCTAAGCCTTGGCAAAGGATTTTACGAGTAAAATCTTCTGCACTTAGAGCGGCTAATTCGCGAGTAAACTCTAATATAACAAGCTGTTCAATGCCTAAGAGCTTCATTCCTTCGGTTTTTTGCTCAAATGTTTGCAGGAGTGGTGGCGCGCTTTGTGGATGCAGTACCGCACGGGGGTGAGGGGAAAAAGTAAGAGCCGTTGCTGTTAGTCCAGTAGCTTTTGCTCGACTAGCTACAGTTTGCATAATACGTTGATGTCCTAAATGTAGGCCATCAAAAATACCTAGAGTAACAATAGAGGGACGTTGTAATTCTGACTGATTAATTCCGTAACAAATTTTCATAGGTTTTAACTTAAACCTCTAATTGAAGCCCATCAAAAGCAGGAGAAATATTTTCTGGTAGTTGGCTACTTAGTAACTCATGGCGAAAATCATGTGACATATGGGTTAATAATGCCTGCTTAGGTTTAAGCTGTTCTATATATTTTAAGGTTTTTTCTAGATTTAAGTGTGTAGGGTGTTCTCTATAACGAAGTGCATCAATAATTAATAAATCTAAATCCATTAACTCAGTAAGAGTTTCTTCAGGGATCAAATTACAATCAATAACATAAGCCCAAGACTTTTCTTCAGTACTAATGCGAAATGCTGTAACTGGTAGTCTTCCATGAGTAACTTCTAGGGGTTGAATTGTCATACCAAAGAGCGTAAATGCTCCTTCCATTGTATGAGGAACTAGTTGAGGTAATCCTGGATAACCACTTGGTCTAAAAATATAGCTAAAAACTTGGCGTACATCTTTCCAAGTGCGTGTGCTGGCAAAACAACAAATGGCTTTACCTGTACGAAAGTTTATTGGGCGTATATCGTCTAGACCAAAAACATGATCAGCATGACAATGGGTAATAAAAATTGCATCAACCCCATCAAGCCCTAAACGCAGGGCTTGCTGTCGAAAATCTGTAGAAGTATCTACTATTATACGAGAGTCGTTATGTTCAATTAAAATTGAGGAGCGTAAACGACGATCTCTTTCATCGTTAGAAATACAAGTTTCACATTTACAACCAATCATTGGCACTCCTACAGAAGTGCCAGTGCCAAGGAATGTGATCTTCATGGCTGTTTTTTAGCAGATTTAGACATTTGGTTTACTACTCCAACATATTCCATTCTTAAGCGGCTCACCATATCATTAAGTATTTTTTCCTCATCTTCAGTTAAATTGCCTTCAGTCTTTTCTTTTAACGCAGAAAGCATATCAATAAAATGGCGTGCAGTCTCAATATCAACGCCCCCTCTACCTAATTGTGGGGCTGAACCTAAATGCATAATGGCATTAGTAGCTAACATTTCTACTAGGTTGGAAAACTCTGGTGAAGGTGTAGCAGTACGCAGTGGCTTGCTTTCCTCTACTGGACTGGTGGTTTTGCTTTCAGTTTCTATAGTTTCATTATTTGTAATTTCTTGAACAGGTTCTGTTTCTGGTAATGGTTGGCGTAAACTACCATCAGGGTTGAACATTCTACGATCTCTTACTGTAACTTCTGTTTCTGGGGTTTTACTCATACAAGACATGCCTTTCCTTAATATATCTACTTAGTAACATGAATTAATTAGCAGGTTAAAAATAGTAGCAGTTCTATGCTCTATAATTTAGCGTTACTATGCTAGCACTAAGCAGGTAAAAGTGACAACCGAAGATGCAAGACATAGTTACCTGCGCTAGCTGCGTGTAAAAACTCTTGTAAATAAGCTAAAATGGGCAAGTTATGAATGAACAAGTAAATTTTCGTGTTGGCACAGGCTATGATATCCATCGTTTAGAAACGGATAGACCTTTAATTCTTGGAGGAGTGGAAATCCCTTTTGAAAAAGGCTTGGTTGGGCATTCTGATGCAGATGCTCTAAGTCATGCTGTTTGTGATGCCCTACTTGGTGCAGCAGCACTAGGGGATATTGGAGAGCATTTCCCTGACACAGACCCTAACTATTTAGGGGCTTCTAGCTTAAAGTTTCTAGAAAAAGTTTTGACTCTTTTAACAGAAAACAATTATAAAATTGGCAATATTGATGTTACTGTTTGTGCAGAACGCCCTAAACTACGTAATCTAAAAAAAACTATACAAGAAAAGCTTGCAGAAACACTAAAAATAGATACAACACAAATCAACATTAAAGGGAAAACAAATGAGGGTTTAGATAGTGTTGGTCGTGGTGAAGCGATTGCTGTTTGGGCAATCGCGCTTATTTATCAAATAAAATAGATATTAGATATTATTATGTTAAATACATTAGAAATTATTAAAAAGAAACGAGATGGTGAAGAATTATCCGCAGAAGAAATTTCTTACTTTATTAAAGGTTTTTTAAGTGAAGAAATAGCTGATTATCAAATGGCTGCACTCTTAATGGCTATTTACTGTAAAGGCTTTAATGACCAAGAAACACAAGCTTTAACAGAAGAAATGCTTTTTTCTGGCGAAGTAATAGACTTTTCTTATCTGCCCCAAATGAAAATCGATAAACATAGCACTGGAGGCGTAGGCGACAAAACTTCTTTAGTTGTTGCACCAATTGCTGCTGCTGCTGGGCTAGTAGTACCAATGATCTCTGGACGTGCCTTAGGTCACACTGGTGGTACTTTAGACAAGCTAGAATCCATTCCTGGTTATAAAACAAACCTTTCCTTAACTGAATTTCGCAAAGTAGTAGAAGATATTGGCACAGCCATTATTGGTCAAACAAAAGAAATTGCTCCTGCTGACAAACAAATTTACTCCCTACGAGATGTTA
>JAHFUF010000028.1 GCA_023265235.1 Blastocatellia bacterium | reverse complement strand
CATAGTGCTAAAATTGGTGTTATATTTGGTACAGCAATTAGCTCTGTAAGAGGGTCTTTTTTACTAACACTTGGTTGACCTTGACGAGTAAGTAGGACTTTTCCATCACTAGGAATACTAGCAAAAGTAAAACAAAAATCTGCTGAGCGTTCATTAAGTGGCGCGATTAGAGCATTTTCTGGATAAGCTTTAATTTCATTTGTTACAGCACTACCAAAAGCAGTGCTATTAAAAATGCTTGCTCCTGGTTCTGAATTAACAACCATTTCATGCCAGCCTAAACGGTTTGGGTGATTATCATCTTGAAAATGAACTTTATAAACTAGTCCAGTGTTACTAGGGATTTGTCCAGTCAAATAACATTCAACCCTTAAAGTGTTTAAGCCTCCTGCTCCTAAAAGAGTAAAAATAGTTTTTTCTCCAGCCTCTAAGCCAATTTGTTTATCGTTTACTGTCAGGATTAATTTACTAGTATACTCTGGTATAATTTTTTCTAAATATAGATTAAGCTCTGCTTTGGTTGGAGAATTTGCATCTTTAACACCAGCCTTTTGTAGTTCCTGAAAAGTTGTTATTTCAGCCATATCAACAATATAACGAACTTTTATTTGACTAGTAGAAACTTCAACAAGAACAAAATGATTAGTACTAAAATTTCCTAGTGGATGAGCATAAACCAAAATAGATGAAAAAACTGTAATAATAAAAATCAGTAAGCTAATAAAACGTGTAAAGTATGTTAATAAAAAGCGCATATAATTCCTTAGAGTAGAAAAGTTTTAGCAATAAACTAACATTTTGCCACAATTAACAAACATGGTCACAGTTTTTTTGTGTTACGACAAGTAGGTTTTGTGCTACAACTACCATTAATTAGTTAAAATAGTCCTTTAAACCCATGCAAGTAAAATTTTTACAAACTTTTCTTTACTTACTAAAATAGATCTGATATGGTTATGGCCTACACATTTTTTGATAATAGCTCATTAACGAAATCCTAATAATACTAATAATATTTTAAGCATTAGCCGTTAGAGCTTTAATACGTTGATTTATATCTTAATTCTTAATCTTATAAAATCCGGCAAATTCAAGTAGATTAAACTATTTTTTCTCTTGATTTTAAAAAAAATAGCTGTACTATTAGTGTACTTTTATATACCAATAGCGCAGTTTGATTATTCTATGGGTATATTTGCGGTTTTGATTAAATATAACTAAAAAACATTAAAAAGATTTTTGATTAAGAATTTTGGCTATAAATTGACATTTTATTAAAATTTTTCTCATTATTGGAAGCGGTTATTAATTACAAATAGTACAAGTAGTACTTTAACTAAAAACTCAGTTAAACTTAATACTAGGAAAAGTAGCCCTGTAGGGCTGTCAGGCAAATTTGCTAAATGCGATTTTGTCTTTAGTGTAATTAATAGCAACCCTATGTTATCTAAATTGCTAATAGCCAAAATTGCTGATGCCCCAAAAATCAAACCTTTTTAACCTCTAAAACTAAACCGCACTAGATAAAACATTAAATTGTTATCTAGAAATGACAAACTGTATCTAGAAACGACTTTAACTGTAAGGATATTGCTAAACTTTTACACAAGATTAGCAACAAGTTAATAACTAGGTTAATAGAATAAGGAGAACAATTTATGAAAGGCCGACTCGTGACCTTTATGATGTTTTTGGCGGTATTTGTAGCAGTCTCTTTTGTTGCCTTCAACCAACAAGCTCAAGCTCAAAAACAAAAGCAAGCCCAACCGCAAACCCAATCACAACCCCAATCACAAACAGAAAACTATATTGATATAGATGGAGATGAAGGGGAAATTCCTTTAGTAGATGTTGAGCGTCCACCAGACGTACAACAATCCACTGACCCAGGAAATCTTGTTTATGTACAAGATAATCTTTCTACTGGTTCTGGGATTATGATTTTCCGCCGTGAAAACGCAGCACTGACTATGTTAAAAACTGTCCCTACAGG
The DNA here is from genome assembly GCA_023265235.1 of Blastocatellia bacterium. Classification (GTDB taxonomy): domain Bacteria; phylum Acidobacteriota; class Blastocatellia; order Chloracidobacteriales; family JADJPF01; genus JADJPF01. The sequence goes on along the minus strand of JAHFUF010000028.1, from coordinate 14,753 downwards.
CGGTAAAGGGATGTTTGACGTAACAGGATTCAATAGATCGCCAACCGGAATTTTTGCAGCAGTTGACATTGGCCCATTTGAACATGATGGGATAATGATGATGAATAAAGCAAGAACTCGTCTTTTCTCTTGTAATCAAGGCTCTGACGATCTTTCTGTATTTGATATTAGTGCTGATGGTCTAGACTTAACTCCAGTACCTGGCTCTCCATTTAAGACTGGTCGAATTCCTTCTAGCGTAGGACTTGCAGGCCCAAATTTTGATATAGTGGTTGTAGTAAACAAAAATGATCCTGCAGGAAATCCAAAACCATCTGGCCTACAAGGTGGTTTGATCACTTTTAGAATGGCTGCTAACGGTTCACTTACCCCAATACCAAACTCAGAAATTAAGTTCCCTGGCGCACGTTGTGACGAAGGGGTTATTTGTAACCAAAGTACTAGCCCATCTCAAGTAATGCCTACAGCAGATGGAAAAATTGTATTTGTTAATGACTTTTTTGCAGGTATGATTCGACCATTCAAAGTCAATGCAGATGGAACATTAACAGCAGTAAAGCCTTTTGATCTACGTACTACACCTGAAGGAACACTAAATGCCAACAAAGGCAATTTCCCATATACCCTTGGTCTAGGTCTTCACCCAGTAAAAAATGTTCTATATACAGGGCTTGTGTTTGAAGATAAGGTTGGGGTACTACGCTATAATCCTAAGAGTGGTAAATTAGCCTTCATTCGCACAGCACCTAATGGTGGCTCAACTGTATGTTGGTTCTCTATTAGAACAGATGGTCGCTATATGTGGACATCTAATCAAGCAGCAAACAGTATCAATACCTATGACTTAGCTGATCCAGAAACCCCTATACCAGTACAACTAATAAAATTCCAAGGTTGTGGTGAACCATCACACGTTATTACTGCTCCAAAACAAGACTGGATTTATTATGTTAACTCCTCAGTTACAAATAAATGCTCACAAAAAGATCCAAACACCAGAAGTAATATGGTTCACACACTTATGATTAACCCAGCCAACGGTCAATTAACTGAAGTAAAACAACCCGAAGTGATGACATTCCTACCTTTAGGCGAAAGAATACAAGGAGTTGCTTCTAAGTAAGTTCTTGTGAGCCTATTTCTCAATAGGCTCACACCCACTAAAAACTTATAGAGGATAAAATTATGATTAACAAATTTAGGTATCTAATTCTTGGCTTTGCATTAATGTGCTTATTTGCACTTCCACTATTACCCATCTCAGCGCCTGTTACTAAAGCAGCCGATCACCTAGAATCCCCCTGGGTTAGCAAAGACCCTGGTGCTGATATTGCGGATCTTTATTTCTTTTTAGACCCAAATGACAACTCAAAAGTTATTCTCGCCATGGACGTAGAAGGGTTTGTTGTCCCAGCAGAATTACTTAATCAATGTTGTTTTTCAGAAGAAATTACTTATCGCTTTGAACTTGAAACCACCGGTGATACTAAACCCGACAAGTTTATTGATGTTACTTTTGGCCCACATGGCTCACGACGAGCACCTCAAGTCGCCACAATTAAACTACCTAATGGTAAATCATTTCAAGCGTTTACTACAGTCCAACGTCAACCTGGTGCTACACCAAATAGTGTTTCTGAGGCAAATGCCCTTAGAGTTACAACAGATCCAGCAACCGGAGTTTCCTTCTATGCTGGTTTAACAGACGATCCTTTCTTCTTTGATATTATTGGGTTCAATCGCTACGTAATCAAATTAGTAGATAGAAACCCAACAGCTAAAGGCGATCTTACTCGTGCTCGTGACTCTTTTGCTGGATTTAATATTCATATGATAGCTTTAAGTATTCCTGTTGACATGATTAAAGGCAGTGGCAATATTATTGGGGCAAACGCTGCTACACTGCGTCCTAAAAATGGTGTTCGTTTACCTGGTGGTCAGGTTAAAGGCAGTGGCGAACTAGTACAAGTTGATCGTATGGCAACACCTGTAATCAATACAGTTTTGGTCACGTCTCTAGCGCGTAAAAATGAATACAATGCTACGACTGTTTCAGATCCTCCAGACAAGTTTTTCTCAGACATTCTATTTACCTTTAGATTTATTAGAACCTCCGATGAAGCTACTAATGCTGCTGCTGGTCTCTTGAAAATGGGTGATTACTTACGCCTTGATACAACCATAGCTAATACTAATTTAGGAGTTGGGGAAAAATTTGCTGTCACTCCTGGTTATGTTGGCTTCCCAAATGGCCGTCGTCCTGGTGATGACACAATTGATACTATTCTCTATTTTGTCAATAGCTTAGAGCCATTAGGAGATGGTGTTGATACAAATGACAGAGAGTTTGGCAAAGTATTCCCATTCTTTGCACAACCTAATCAACCACCACGAAAAGACGATCCACCAACCACTCAGTTTTAATTAAACCCAAGTTATAACAGATAGGAGTAAGCAAATTGCTTACTCCTATTTTATTCTAGGCTTTGTTAGAAAATGAAAACTATATTTGTCATTACCATTGTTTTCTCAATTTCTTTCTTATTTAATTCTTGTACAAGTAACAGTTCTTCTTCAACAAAAAATCAATCACTATCTTCTTTTTCTCCTACAACAGTGGCAGAGGAGACAAACACCGAAGAAGAAACCATACGTTTTCTAGAAGACCGAATAAAGCGTGATCCAGATGATATGATTTCTTATAACATGCTTGGAGAACGCTACCTCAAACGCCTTAGAGAGACTGGCAACCTTACTTACTTGTCATTAGCAGAAAAAGCCGCAAAAGAATCTACCAGAGTACTACCACCTGAAAGAAACATTACTGGCCTTAGCCTGATGGCACTAACCAAGTATTCATCTCATGAGTTTGCGATTGCTCGTGATGAAGCAGAAAAGTTAATTGCACTCCAACCCGACCAAATCTACTCCTATCAAGTATTAGGCGATGCATTACTAGAACTAGGCGACTATGAAAAAGCTATTTCTATTTTTAAGAAAATGGAAAAACTTGGTGATAATAGCCCTAATGCTAAATTTACATTAGCTATCAGGGTTGCACGTATTGAAAAATTAAAAGGAAGCTTGGCTAAAGCAGAAACTTCTCTTTTAGAAGCACTTGATATTGCTTTAAGCATGAAATCCCCTTCACGCGAATTAATAGCTTGGAGCAATGCTCAATTAGCAGACCACTACTTTTCTACTGGTGATTATAACAAGGCAGAAAACTACTATCAGCAAGCCTTAAAAGTATTTCCAGATTATTTTCTTGCTGTTGCTGGACTTGGCCAAGTTAAAGCAGCCCAAGGCAATTTAGATCAAGCAGTTAAACAATATGAACAAGCAGTTGGGTTAATTCCTGATTTAACCTTTGTTTCAACACTAGGAGATCTTTATAAATTAACAGGCAAAGAAAAAGAAGCACAACAAAAATATGAGCTAGTTGAACAAATAGCTAAAATAAGCACATTAAATGGTGTACTTTACAATCGTAGCCTAGCAGTGTTTTATGCTAACCATGACATTAAACCCCTAGAAGCTTATACTCAAGTAGAAAAAGAATTTGAAACTAGAAAAGATATTTATGGTGCAGATGCACTTGCCTGGACAGCACTTAAAGCAGGAAAGCTAACTGAAGCACAAACGGCAATAAAAACCGCACTTAAACTAGGCACAAAAGACGCAAAAATTTTCTACCATGCTGGAATGATTGCTCAAGCATCAGGCGACAGTAAAACTGCTAAGAATTATCTTGAGCAAGCGTTAACCTTAAACCCACAATTTGACCCAATACAAAGCTTAAATGCCAAAAAAGTTTTAACCCAATTAGGAAATTAATTTTTTAGATCTATTTTTCTATTTTGCTACAATTTTAAGTTCAACAGAATAAACGCTATGTGGTAAAGCTGAGCCATTATCAAATTCCGCGCCTGCTTCTACTCCAACTTTAGCAATTTCTTCTGGCGTGTTAAGTAAGTCATAAGCAGCATACATTGCTCCTAAAGCAAAACTGCTACCTGAACCAACTGCCCAAAACCGTTCATAATCATAGACTTCCCGCCAAGAAAACACCCCAAATATTCCATGACGATTGGCAATTAATGCATTTATTTGACTAGACTCATAAACTTGTTCGCTTTCATCGCCTTCTTGAGTGGTAAGAAAATATTTTTCCTTCAAAATTGGGTGAAGTTTAATGTAGCTTTCAAAAATGTCTTCTCTACTCTTAAATGAAAGCAAATTAGCGTAGTTATTTATGACGCTATAAAATACATTACTATGTGCCGCACTACCCACTAAACCAATATAATTATCCTTAAATACAAGAATTTTGTCTTTGTTTTCTATATATTTACCTCTGCATTTAGTATCACCAAAACTAGTTAATGTGTCGGCAGCAATTACGACTCGCCCTGCTTTTTTTACCACAACAACAGTTGACATAAGGTTTCCTCGTTATAAAAAAATAAATCCAAAAATTAAGGCTAAAGATTAGCTTGGGAGTTTAAGGAAATAAACCTTCTTCGGCAGATTTCTTCAGCAGATTTTATTATGGACTTAGGGTCTTAGGCTTTAACCAAGTTGTTTTCTAGTGTAATAATTGCTTGTTTTATTTCTGGTAATGGTGGTAATAACTTTAGTGTTTCGATTATTAACTCTATTGTTGCAAAAACTTTTTCATTTAGAGGCAGGCAAGAAAAAATTCCGTTAATACGATCAATTAATTTAACTGGTTTTATTGTCATTTGATCCACAATTTTATCAAGCCATTTTATATCTGTTTCCCATATTTTATTAATAGCAAATAAAATACGTAATAAATTATTAATATCTTGAGTTAGCTTCTGTGTTAAAGCAAACCTTTGTTGGCGTTTGACTAAAGCCCAACGCACTTTAACAAGATGAGCAGATTGCCAAGGCTCAATTAGATCTGCAATTAACCTTGCTGATAGATGTTCTGGGTAAGACACTAATCTTTTTTGCCATTCAAGTAACAGTCCTTGACTACGTAAAATAATAGCTTGAGTAATAAGACCTGCAACAACTAGTCGCCCTGAATCTAGCACTAATCCCTGTAAGATTGACTGCAACAGTTGTTCTTGTACTAATTCAGTCTGCCAGCCAATTTCTATCCAAGTACCTTGAAATAAACAAGTTGTCCATAGTGAGCCGTCTGAAATAGGCTCACTATCAAAAACAATTTCTGTTGCTCCAATATTTTCTAGCCATTTCCTACGCTCTACAATTGTAGGAATGTGATTTACCCAACAATTTAATTCTATATCTGAGTCTTCGTCAGCAACTCCACGAGCAGCAGAACCTGTCAAGGCAATTTCTGTTGCAAAGCTTATAGGACACAACTCTACAATCTCTTGAGCTAAGCTTCGATATTTATAGCTAATTTGGCTAGGTAGGAGATAAATGTTATCCATAGATAATATCGCAAAAAGAAAGGCTATTATTGTGCTATGAAATTAACATTAGCTAGTAGTACATCACAAGCAAAAATCACAAAGCAACTTAGTATTTCTCAAGAAAAGCCTCTAAAGAGTTAAACTAGGGCTAAACCTATAGCAAAACATTATCTTAAAGTTAGGTTAAGAAGCAATTTCTGGAAATAAAGCTCTATTTTGGTGAATTTTCCTAGTTACGATTTTCAAATCAAGTATATAATGTGTGGTGATATCCCAACCAATAGTTTTTAACAGGTAAAGATCCTACTGAAAGCATTAACAATTTATGAAATATCCATTGGAAAGCCTTAATTCTAATGGGCAAGGATCAGCAATTATTATCTGATTGAAAACCATTAAAATTAAAGCTTCATAACGAGGTCTCTCTATGAGTAAAGAGCTAAAGCGTCAAGAAGTGCAAGACCATCATGCAATTATTCAGGCTATTAAGGGTATTGGAGCGATTGAAGAGCTAGCAGAATTTGAAGCAGGGCATGGTTATAAATACGCAGTTGACTTAGAAGTGTCTATTTATGGCCGTAATTATGGCCCAGGTAAAAAAGTTGGCCCCTATATTAGAATGTTCAAATACCCCCCTGGAGCGGAAGTAATCCGTGAAGGAGATTGGGACACCAACACTTTTTATATCGTAGTTGAAGGTTCAGCAGAAATTTTTGTTAAAGCAGTAAAAGATGGTAAAGAACCTGTTGCTTCTGTTAAACATGGTAATCCTTTTGGTGAAATGGCTGTGTTAGCTGGAGTCCAACGTGCTGCTACAATTAAAGCCCATCATGAAACAGGTATTTCAGTCCTAGAAGTACAACGTCCCGCTCTGCGTATGTTACGAAAGTTAAAAAAATTTGGTGCTGCACTGGATTTAACCTATCGTAACAATGGCCGCAACTCTACACTAGGTATTTTGACTATTGGGGAAGAAGCTAAAAAACAATTAGCTCAAATTTCTGAGTTTCGTGTTTTAGCCCGTGGTCACGTAGTTTGTCAGGAAGGCCGGCCAATAGATCGAATTATTATTGTTAAAGATGGTTGGCTTAAACGTACTTGCGAAGCAGATAAGACAGGCGAATCGGCTGATTTTATTGGTGCAGGATATTGTATAGGATTAAACGCGCTAGCTGAGCGTGGAGCTAAATGGGCTTATAAATCTATAGTTCTTAGCCGAACAGAAGTTCTAGAAATTCCATTTAAAAAACTAATGGCTTACCCACAATTAATGGAATCACTAAAAACAGAATTATTACCATTTAGTGGAACTGGGACTCCATTGCAACCAGAAAAAGCATTAAGCTTTGCTAAACCAGCTAAAAGCGCGCAAGACCGTATTTTGGACAAAGGGCTTGCTGATGCAACCAATCTTTTAGTAATGGATATGGATTTATGTGTACGATGTGGAAATTGCTCACTTGCTTGTCATGAAATTCATGGTCAAGCAAGATTAACTCGTCGTGGGATTCATTTATTTAGACCTAAAGAAGTTAACCATAAACTAGACCAAAGTTTATTAGCACCTTCGGTTTGTTTACACTGTAAAGATCCTGAGTGTATGACAGGTTGTCCAACAGGTGCAATTGCTCGTTTTCAGGGCGGCCAAGTAGACATTAACCCTACTACTTGTATAGGTTGCGGTGATTGTGCTACTCAATGTCCCTATAATGCTATTTCCTTAGTACTACGTAAAGACCTACGTAAACCTGGTGCTGCTAGTGCTAAAGCTGCTCCTGCAAAAGATGCTAAAGCAGGGGCTAAAGGTGCACCTGCGCCAGAACCAAAGAGTAATGTTTTTGAGATGTTAGGATTAGCTTTTGATGCTAAACCCACCCCAGTAACAGGCGAAGAAGATCTAGTAGCAGTAAAATGTAACCTATGTAATGGTACATCAATTAATCCTGTTGATAAAAATGGGGTTAAAATCTATAAAGACCATAAATATAATTGTGTAGAAAGCTGTCCAACAGGTGCCTGTATACGTGTTACCCCTACAGAATACTTCTCAGAAATCTCTAATATTAAAGGTGCGGCTTTTAACAAAAACGCTAAAGCCACTATACGTAAAGGCGCAAATAAAGACACTGGAAAGCAAATTACTCATGTTATTGGAATTATTTTTACCCTACTCCTATGCGGTTTAACTATGGCAGGAATTGTAGGTTATGGGTTAGGGACACCGCTACTAAGCACTAATTGGTTTAATTTCCGTTGGATTACTGGTCTAGTAGGGCTATTAGGAATAGTAGTGGTTATGGCTTATCCTATGAGACGTCAAATGTGGCAAAAACGTAGCGGGTCACTGCGTTTCTGGATGCTTGCCCATGCTTATGCTGGGGTTATAGCAGGAGTACTTTTACTATTGCATGGTGGTACAAGCTTAGGGGGGTATCTAACAGCCTCATTAATGATTTCTTTTGACCTAGTAATTCTTACTGGCTTATTTGGTATTTTAATTTATTGGTTAGGGCCTCGTACACTAACACAAATCGAAGGCGAACCTCTTTTAGTAGAAGACTTGCGCCGTCGTCGTGAGGAACTATATCAAGAAATAGCTGATATTACAGCAACTTGTCAAACCAAAGCAAAAGAACAAAACCGTGAAGCAGAATTTAAAACTAGCTTCCTAAAAGGGCGCGATATCGTATTAGATACAATAACTTCCCTCCCTTATCTACTACGTCAATACCTTAAGAGAGAATCTATTGAGCAACTCCTAGCAGCTACACAAAAGGAATTTCAAGGAGAAACCAATAGAATAAAAGATCCAGCAGAAAAAGATGCTTTTATTAAATTAGCTAAAGCAGCAGCAACAGTACGCAGAGTGGACGCTCTAGTATATATTCATCGTGCGTTAAAACTTTGGTTACCTCCACATGTTATTTTTACATCAATAATGTTAGCTCTCTTACTGGTACACATTATTCAAGTAACTTATTATTTGTGGCGTAAATAATTAAATCTTGGTGTTAATCTTTATGTTGTTAATCTTTATTTAGATAACTAGTTTAGTCTAGCTTAAAAGTTGAGGAGAGCTATGAGTACAGAATCAACGAAATTTGTCATCAAGAGAACAGACTTAGACAACGATGATTTAGTTATCGAAAGCGATAGTCTGACAATTGGCTCTGCATTGGGCAATGATGTACTGCTCAACCATCCAGCCGTATCTCGTACCCACGCAGGCATTTGTAAAATTGATGGTGCTTATTGGATCAAAAACTTATCTACTTCTAATGGTACTATAGTTAATGGTGCTTTGATTGAAACCGTACAGCTAGAAGATGGTGATGCTATTCAAGTTGGTGTTTTCTTGCTTAAACCACAAGTTGACCCAGATGATGATTCACTATTACTGGAAGTAGAAAAACAGATTGACTCAGTATCAGCAAATAGTCGTGGGGTAGAAATGCAGGGCGGTCAGCAAGGACAAAAAGAACAAGCTAATAACCTGACTGCAATGCTTAACCCAGACATGCTAAAAATGCTTGGTATTCAGTTGCCTGGCATGCCTGGTGGTACTTCACCTGCTAAAACGGGGCCTACTGGTAAAGGACAAGCAAAACAAAGTGCAACACAACTTCTTGGGGCCGCTCGTATGCAACGCGGTATGACAGGACTACTTAGCTCTGTTATGGCCTTGCCACAAGAAGAACAACAAAAGTTCCAACAAACCATGGATGCTTTTTGGGATAGACGTAAACTAGCAGAAACTGGTGGCGACCAAAAGATGGCGGATATTTCTATTTTACGCCCTAATAAGCCAGATCCTGAGTACGAGAAATTTAATCTTCACCTAGGTAAAAAACAATTTAATTGGCTACCATCTACAGACCTAGTACGCCCTTGGCCAAGAGGCTTCTTAGGAACATTAGGTATAATTATTATTCTAATTGCAGCAGCATTGTGTTTTAGATATGATGCTTTTCTCTCTCCAGGGGAATTAGCGGCAGCACACCAACTTAATGAGTTTAACCGCCAAGAACTTCTACCTGGCTCCAAAGCTTTGTTAGCGTCTAATACTAGTGTTGGTGGTAATTGTGCTTCTTGTCACTCTGCTGTTACACCAATGGAACAGAAGTGTAAAAGTTGTCATCAAACAGCACACTTTACCCCAAATGTTATTGATGCTCATGATAAAGCAAAAATAAGTTGTATGGACTGTCACACAGATCATAAAGGCAAAGCTTTTAGTCCATCTACTGTTGCTCGTAGTATGTGTGTTGATTGTCATAAAGCTAATCCTGCTCACCCTAAAGCTAAAACTGCTGCTGGTAAAACACTAACAGAACCACATGGCGGTAACTTTGGTTATCCTATTAGCGATAATGGCGAATGGACTTGGAAAGAACCAATTAATGAATATATGAAGAAGGCAATGCCCAAAGATCAAGAGCTAACTCCTTCTAGTAAATTTCATTATGTTCATTTAAGTGGTCGTGATGCTGGTCGTGCTCGTTGTAACGACTGTCATCAATCTTTAGACACTCCTGAAGAGGCTAAAAAAATTGACCATAACAAATGTGCAGTTTGTCATGGTGTCCAATTTGTAAATATTGCTAATAAAGAATCAAAAGAAACAAAACAAATGCTTGACCAGCTAGCTGTCAAAAATGGGCTAGATTGCAACTCTTGCCATCCACAACATGGTGAAAGTAAAGATCTTAAAGCCGTAATGCTACGCCCTGCTGCTGGTAAAAAGACTTTAGAAGTCTACAACCCTGATAGTGTTTATCGTGGTGGTAGAGCTTGGAGTTGGACATCCTTTGCATCAAGATTTGGCGGAATGTCATTTTCTGGCTGGTTAATTTTCTTTAGTATCGTTCCTCTAACCATCTTAGGATTCTTAGGTGTTGATACTATTCGCCGTCGTCAGGTACAAGAAAAACTTAAAGGTAGAATGATAGATCTTTCTAATCAAAAAGTATGGGAAGCAAGCAGTATTAAATATGCCCAAAAATGGGAATCTCCTGCTCAAAAGTCTAGTGCAGAAAAGTCCTCTCGCTCTCGTCCAGTGCCACATCCTATTATTAATGTTGAAACTTGTATTGGCTGCCACGGTTGTATTTTGGCTTGCCCTCAAGATGTGCTTGGGTTTGATGATCAGGAGCATCATGCAATTGTAGTTAACTTTGAACAATGTATGGAAGATACAGGTTGTCAACTTGCCTGTCCTACTGCACCTCAATCTTGTGTACTGATTAACACTAAGAAGAGTATCCGCGAAGCACCTAAACCACTTCGTAAAGGTAGTGGTGAAGGTTTTGAAACAGAACATGTTGCTGGTGTTTACTTAGTTGGTGACGTTTCTGGTGTACCACTAATTCGTAATGCAATTAAAGAAGGTCGTGTTGCAGTAGATAAAATTGCAGAAAAGGTAAAAGCTGAAGGTAAGGGTGGGGCTGATTATGATGTTGCTATAATTGGTATTGGCCCAGGAGGTATTGCAGCAACAGCCCGTGCAGCAGAACTAGGACTTTCTTATCTTGCACTAGAACAAGGTCGTAAGTATGCAACAATTGCTGATAAATACCCAGCAGGTAAATATGTAGCCTTTAATCCATTTAATCCTAGCGATCCTCCTATGGGTGCTGTTCGTTTAGAAGGCCCAGGCGACCTTAAGGAAAAAATGTTAGGTTGGTGGGATGAGGCTGTACAAAAATTCAACATTAAAATAAACGAGTTTGAAGGTGTTAGTGAGGTAGTCCCTCAAGATGGTATCTTTATAGTTAAAACTGTTAAGAATGCTACTGGCTATAAAGTGCGTAAAATTGTTCTTGCTTTAGGTACTGCGGCGGCTCCTCGTAAGCTTGGTGTAACAGGTGAAAAAGAATTTGAAGCTGCTAAAATCCTAAATCGCTTACAAGATCCTGCTGATTTCAAAGGCAAGAAGATTATTGTAGTTGGTGCAGGTAATTCTGCTGTAGAAGCTGCTGTAGACTTAACTGGTAAACGTAAAGATGATGGTACAGTAATATTCCCAGAAGTAGATGGTAACGAAGTTTCATTAGTCGTTCGGTCTGACTTCCCGAAAGATTTAACACTAGAAAACAAGATGTGGGTCTATTATTGTATCGATAAAGGCCGAATGAAAGCCTACTTTGGTGCTGGTATTAAAGAAATCAAAGAAAAAGAAGCTACTTTGATGAAGATTCGTGGTGAACAAGTCATAGGAACTATTCCTAATGATTTTGTCTTCGCTATGATTGGGAGTGAAGCACCTAAAGGTTTCTTGGAAAAAATTGGTATTAAATATACTGGTTGGGACAAAAAGAAAGATGCACCTAAAGATGCACCTAAAGACGCAGCTAAAGACGCAGCTAAAGACGCGCCTAAAAATGGTAAGCCAGCAAAATAATTCTCTTTAACCTATTAGGACACGGAGGAGTTAACTTCTCCGTGTCCTTTTCTAATTTCTTAAGTATTTTAAGGAGCCTTTATGAGTGATAACCAAATAACTTTTACTCTGGCTGAAGCACAAAAACTACTTTCTGAACAACTAAAGACAACACCAGACAAAGATACCCTAGTAGAATGGATTAAGCTTGGTTATTTAACAGGCGAAGAACGCGGCTCAGAAGTCTATATTTCCAAAGAATCATTAGAAACTCTAATAGAACAACTACAGAAAAACTTAGAGTCTAAAAGAGAAGCACGTTTGGTTTTGCATGCGGTTGATATTTGGCGGCGTGAAGAAGATACTCGCGCAGTAGCTGTTACGCTAGCCTCTAAAATATCTGTTGTAACGACAGAAAAGCTTTGTAAAGATAGTAAACAGGAAATGCTCATAGCCTCTGCTCAAGCCACTTTAGAAGCAATAAATGAAATTTTAGGCAACAAATTTTTCTTTGAATTAATTCAAGTTAAACATCATTCACTGTCAAAGATTGAGCAATCTATGGTAGCAGTACTATTAAAAGCAGGTAGAAATCAAGAAACAATACAAACACTTTCTGGTGTAGCAATGGCAGAAAATGAAACGTTACCCCTTCAAGCAGCAGCACGAGCAACACTTAATGCCTTAAATCGCACTATTTCGCCTTATGTTGCCCCACAATCTACTTGGCGAGACATTTTTAAGAAATTTTTGCCTAGTTAGCTCTAAGCTTTCTAATCAATTCCACAGGCTCGACGAGCCGCTTTTATGGTCTTACTCGCCTCTTCACGCGCTCTAATTGCTCCTTTATTTAGCACTTCTTCTACATAGGCTTTGTCGCTAGCTAGTTCTTTTCGTCTCAACCTAGCAGGAGCAAAATACTCATCTATTTTCTTAAGTAATGCTTTTTTTGCTTCACCATAACCATAACCCCCTGCTAAAAACCGCTCTCGCATTTCTTGTTTTTCTGTTGGTGTAGCAAAAAGGGTATAAAGTTGAAATACTACGTTAGTCTCTGGGTCTTTTGGTGATTCTACAGGAGTAGAGTCTGTAACAATTCCCATCACTACTTTTTTTAATGCATTTCCTTCAGCAAAAATTTCAATAGTATTACCATAGGATTTGCTCATTTTTTGACCATCGGTACCAGGCACTCTAGCAGTTTCATTAAGCATAGCTTCTGGGCGTTTAAATACCTCCTGGCTATAAGTAGAATTAAAATAGCCTGCCATATCTTGAGTCATTTCAATATGTTGGACTTGATCCGCACCAACGGGGACAATATCAGACTGATAAATTAAAATATCTGCTGCCATTAATACAGGATAAGTAAATAGCCCTACTTTAGGCGAAATTCCTTTAGCAACTTTGTCCTTATAAGAATGAGCGCGTTCTAACAAACCTATACCTGTTACTGTAGATAATAACCATGCTAGTTCTGTTACTTCAGGTATATCTGATTGACGAAATAAAGTTGCTTTTTCTGGAGATAATCCTAAAGCTAGGTAATCTATTGCTACATCTAGAGTTAGCTCTCTTAACTTTACTGCATCTTGTAGAGTGGTAAGAGCATGGTAATTAGCAATAAAATAGAAAGCTTCGCCTTGATCTTGTAGGGTAAGATGTTGATGAATCGCACCAAAATAGTTTCCTAAATGTAATTTACCTGATGGTTGGATACCTGAAAGTATACGTTTTTGCATAGCGTTAGCAAGTTGTTAACCAACTTTAGTTAACAATTTTAAAAACTTCTCCTAAAAAATTTAGCAAATTCTAAAAATATACTGTTAAGCAGTAAGTAAGGGTTGAGATAAGGATTGTTAAGTTTTTTTTCTTTTTAAGTCAAAATCCATAAACTCTGTTAATCCTTTTAGCCCAGAAGTAGCAGCAAACCCATCTATCGAATCGCTTTCATCATCATCTAGTTCTTCATCGTAAACAGAACTAACATTATCACTAGATGACTGTATTTTATCACTATCCATTAAAGTTGAAGAAATAGGCTCACTATCTGAATATTGTTCATAGCCAATGGATTCTGCTGCATTCATCCAACTACCTGTATCAACACCTAGTATATCATCTGTAAGCACTGGTTCTTTATTAAAAGAAGGTGCCATTGCTGGTACGGAATCACTATGTTTAGTTGGGACTATTGGTCGAGCGGGAGTAGCTGGAATTGGTGATGTAATTGCAGGGGCATTTGATACTGACGAGGCTGCCATTGGCCGATTACTAGCAGTTGCCATGCTCATGCTGCCTGATGGAGAAACAGAAGTTGGAGTAACAGGAACAACAGGAACAACAGGGGCAACAGGGGCAACAGGGACAATTATTGCGGACGGACTAGAGCTTGGCATTGGAGTAGCTACCGTAGCAACTGGAGCAGGTATTTGCACTGACATTATTGGTGGCAGGTTTTCCAAGCTAGAAAGGCTTCCTTCTAATAAGTAATCCTTGCGAAAAATTGCTGTCATTCTTTGTTGATAAAAAGTCTCCCATTCACTTAAGAAACGGGCTTGAATATCTGGGGGAAGTTGCGTGTTAATTCGGACTTGTTTTACTTTTTCAGCGTAAATTAGTTGCAAAGTAGCTAAAGCCTCTGCCTCTAAAGTAAGTTCTGCTTGTAGTTCTTCGATGTTTTTTTTTCTGTTTTCCATGGCGACTATTATATGATTTTAATTTTGAGAATCAAGAAACTTTTTAGCTTGTTTTTCTAGTAAATATCTTTCATTTCTTCATCAAGACGTTTTATTAATTTGGCAATTCTTTGGGCTAAGGTTTCAATAGTGTGTAATCCTTCTGAAACCTCATCTGCTAGTGGATGAAGCAGTAGCAAAGTAGTTCGTCCTAGCACTCCAGTCAAAGGATCAGTGATATCTCTTTGTAACACTTTGATTAATTCTTTTAAGTCTTCATTA
>JAHFUF010000027.1 GCA_023265235.1 Blastocatellia bacterium | reverse complement strand
ATGGTGCTAGTGGCTCATTCCCAGGAAATCAACCTACAACAATTGTAACAACAGATGCTAGTGGTGTTGCGACATCTCCAATAGTCACAGCAAATGGAAAGATAGGAACACACAACCCAACCGCTCAAGTCCAAGGCGTTGCTACTTTAGCCAACTATATCTTAAATAACATAGTTGGAGATCCTGCTGGTATTACTGCTATAGGTACTAGTGTTCAATCTACACAAATCTTGACTCAATTTACTAATCCACTAAAAGCTTTAGTCCAAGATTTAGCTGGTAATCCAGTGCCAAACGCTACTGTTACTTTTGTAATTGGTACAGCTAGTAGTGGTGCTACAGGTAATTTTACAGGAGGTGTTAGAACATTTACTTTAGCAACTGGTATTGATGGTACAATCACAACACCATTAATTACAGCTAATAGCAATCTTGGTACCTATCCAGTTAATGCTACAGTAACAGGGGTTCCTGCTCCTCTTACTTATATGCTTACTAACTTAGTTGGTAATCCTGCTGGAATAACTATTGTTGGTTTAAGCCAGCAAATTACCAAGGTTCAAACCCCATTTGGTAATCCACTACAAGCAATGGTTGCCGATTTAGGTAATAACCCAGTTCCTAATGTTGCTGTTACCTTTAACTTACCAGCTACTCAACCAAACGGGACATTCTCAGGTAATGTATTAACTGCCACCGTTGCAACAAATAGTGCTGGTATTGCTACATCACCAATAATTACTGCTAGCTCTATGGTAGGAACTTACCCAGCTATAGGTAGCACACCTGGAATACCACAAACCTTAACCTATCAATTAACCAATGTTTCTAACTCTGCTGGTAGTATTATTGCCGTTGGCGAACTTGAACAAACTACAGTTGTTACCACTACTTTCAAACGAGCATTACAAGCTTTAGTGCTTGATAATAATGGTAACCCAGTCAATAACGTCCCTGTAACCTTTACAATGAGTAATGATAGAGCTAATGGTATTTTCACATCTGGTAATATCATTACAATAGTAAATACTGGAACAGATGGCATTGCTACTACACCACTTATTGTTGCAAATAGCATAGTTGGGTCATTTACTGTAAGTGCAGTGGTTTCTGGTGTCCCAGGAACTTTAATTTACAAACTTAATAATATCTGCTCAACCTTAACAGTTGACCCGCAGACATTACCTGATGCTTTAATAGGAACTGCTTATCAAACAGTTATTAAGGTAACAGATAGTGTGAATGGTAAGGTTAGCTTACAAGTTAATACCCACTCAGGTACTGCTCCACTACCTCCAGGAATGACTTTAGATCCTGCAACTGGAGTGATAGCTGGTACTCCAAATCAAGCAGGAATATTTAACTTTACAGTAGTTGCTACTAATGAATTTGGTTGTTCTGCAACAAAAGACTTTGCCTTAGCTGTTAAAGACACTGCTTGTAAAGAAATAGTAATTAATCCAAAAGATTTAATAGATGGAATTGTAGGAACTCCTTATAACCAAGAATTAAACCTGCTTGGTGATACTTGGGTGGCTCCATTTATCTTTGAACTTTCTACAGGTAAATTACCTGGTGGTTTACTTATAGACAGAGCAATAGGAAAAATAAGTGGTGTTCCAACAGTTGCTGGTAACTTTACCTTTACAGTAGTTGTCAAAGCAGCTAATGGTTGTACAGGAGTTAAGGTTTACTTTATTAGAATTTGTGCTGTTGAACACAAACCAATATATGTTGCTGATAGAGGTAACAACCGCATTCAACGCTCAGATGATGGTGGAGCAAACTGGGTAACTATTGGTAGTTTTGGCTCTGGTCTAGGACAATTTAATAGTCCTAGTGGCATTGAATCAAATGCTAATGGTACTAAAGTATTTGTTTCTGACACAGGTAACAACCGTGTTCAACGTTCACTTGATAGTGGAAGGACTTGGGAAATTATTGCTGACTTTGGTACACAAATTGGAAAAGTAAACAGTCCTTTTGGCCTAGCTTATGATGAAAACAATGACAGACTCTATGTTGCTGATACAGAAAACAGCCGTGTTCAAGCTCTAACCCAAGCTGGTTCAGAAAAAGTAGGCACGTTCCAAATCTTTGCTGGGGCAACAGAAGGTGATGATATAGGCAAATTTGACAGGCCCAAAGACGTAGCAGTAACTTGTGATGGAGTGGTTTATGTTGCTGATACCAGTAATAGCCGTATTCAAATGAATGCTACTGGTGAGCGTAGAGGCTGGAAGATATTTGCTGGTGCTACACAAGGTCGCAGAGTAGGGAAAGTTAGACAACCAGTAGGTGTGTTTGTTGATGCTCGTGGAGTGGTTTATGTAGCTGATACAGCAAATGATCGTGTTCAAGTTAATGCTAGTGGTTCTGAAGAGGGTTGGTCAGTAATGTTTGATAAGACCCCTGCTTTAGGTTCTCTAAAATCTCCTCAAGGTGTGACAGTTACTACTCAAGGACAGGTTTTTGTTACTGACACTGCTAATAACCGCTTACGTAAAAAAGCAATAACAGGAGATGATACTGAAATTGGTAGCTCTGGTGAAGGCCAATTTAGCAGCCCTATTGGTATTAGATAAGCCAAAACTTTTATTATGGTTAATGTAGAAGGGCAGACGCATAGGTTTGCCCTTCTTTATCTTTAAGAGGGTGAACCTATGTGTTAAAAGGACGAACAGTTCACCTCTACATTTATGTGATGTTTTATATTTTTCATCAATTTACAAAAAATGTTTTCTTATTCTCGACAATGTATTTTAGCTTACATTTTAGCTAATGGTAACTAATTGTAATTAAAGAATATACAGAGTGTGGCTGATTTTGCCGCACTCTCGACTTTAAGACTTGCTATTTTTATAGTAACGTGTTCCCGATACTTACTTAGGCTATCATTCTTCAACACACATCTTTTTTAGATTTAGTTAACCTTTTTAAGAATAGAGGCAAAATAAAGGATTATGATAAGACAATTTTTTAAATTGTTAATAGCTACAATATTAGCTATTACAATGGCAACTTTTACTTTAGCGCAAGACTTTGGTTTTGGTGGAAGAGGTAATTCAAACAATGGTTTTAACAATTCTGTTCCTTTACCTGTACAACCTATAACTAACTTTGGTGTTACTGGAGCGCAATTAATTAACTTTGGAGCATTTCGACTTCCAGCTTATCTTAATACTGCTCTTAATCAAGGTAGAGGAAGGCAAGCCACTATAAACGCTACTGATCCTGGTATTCGGTTTAATGCTTTAGACCTTGGAGTTGGTGACTTTGACGCAGACGGTCTTAATGATATGGTTTCTGTTGCTGATGATACCAGTAATTTTGCAGGTGGAACTGCTACTACAGGTACAGTAGTGCTATTTAAGGGTATTGGAGATGGTACCTTTGGATTGCCTTTAGCCTTTGCTACTACAGCCACTCCTACATCTTTGGCTATTGGAGACATTGACCTAAATGGAATGACAGATTTTGTTGTTGGTGAACGAACAGGGGTAGAAGTATTTCGTGGTAGCCCGTTTACTCTAAGCCCTACTAGGGTCTTTTTACCTTCCACTAGTGCTAACCCAATTTTGTCTGTGTCTTTTGGTAGGCTAAACGGAGATTCTTTTACAGATGTTGTTGCTGCTCATAGGTCGCTTAATCCTACTACACCTGCTGAAGTAGAGATTTTTATTACTGACCCTGCTAGTAGCCAATATTTACCTGGTAGCACAATTATAAATACAGCAGGAACTATAGGATTTGATTTTGCAGGACTACCAATCCCTTCACCACGCGCAATTGCTACTTTTGTTTTTGCTGGCATAGATGCTGATATTGATATAGGTGTCGCTACTAGTATGGGTGCAGAAGTGTTTGAAAATGTTACTACTGCTCCTACTACCCCTTTATTTATGGCTCAAATGATAAGAGTTGCAGGCCAAGTCCCTGTAGCCTTTCTACCAGGGGATCTTAATAATGATAGAAGGCAAGATTTTGCTATCCTAAATTATGGGTCAGGCACAATTAGCAGTTATGTAGGAAGTGATTTTGGCTATTTTGGGCCTATTACTTCTCAAACAAATCAAAACCCAATTAGTGGTACTTTCCTTAATTTTGATAACAATGGGCTGCCAGACCTATTAGTAACAAACTTTTCTACTATTAATGTTGGCGTGCCAAGCCCTGGTCAAGTTAGTCTGCTACTTGGTACTGGTACAGGAGCTTTTAACCCATCTACTGTGTTTGGTAGGTTTAGCACTAATCCAACAGGTACTGGAATTGATGCTGCTTTTAATCCACAATCTGTAGCAGTAGGTGTTTTTGACCCAATGAATGCCACATCCACTAACTTACGAGATGATATTTTTGTTGCAGATGGTTTTATTGCTACAGGTGCTTTGCCAGGCATTGCTAGCCCAGGAGGTATTCTTTATCTAGATAGCAATCGTGGCTATAACCCTTATTTATTAAAGGTTTTCACTGCAACATCTTTGTCAGGTGATTTTGATGGCGTAGGTGGTCGTAATGATTTGGCTGTTATTGATCAATATTCAGGAGTACTTTTTGTAATAATGAATGTCTCAACTGTTGCTGCACCTACAGTAAATACTGTAGTGTTAAGAGATATTTTTACCAATAGAAACATTCTTCCTACTTCTGCTACTGCTTTTACCGATCCTCAAACAGGTTTAAATAATATTGCTATTACTGACGTAGGCACACCACAAAATACAACTGGTGTAGGCCAAATTATTATTGGGATAAACAATGGTAGAGGGTTTTCTAATAATAATCGTCAATTCCGTCAATTTGTTTCTACTGCTGGTGCTACCAATATTTTAAGTGCTGACTTTAGAAATACTGGTATTTCTTCAGATTTAGTTTATGTTGACTACCAAAACAACCTAGTAGGTGTTGCTCTTAATAATGGTGGAAACGCTTTCTTTTCTCCTAGAATTAGAGAAACTGGAGGTTTTGTGCCAGTCTCAGCCGCAGTTGGGGATGTTAACGATGACGATAATATGGATGTAATGGTGCTTAATACTGGTATTGCACCAAATCAAACTGTTGGAAATCAATCTATTGTTTCAGTATTACTTGGGCAAGGTAATGGTCAACTAGTTCCAACAGGCTCACTTCTAAACGTACCTAACTTTGGTTTATCAATAGTAGGTGGCTTAGCAATCCAAGACTCAACAAATGTACCTAGGATAGTAGACTTTAATAATGATGGTTTTCCAGACTTTGCCATAAACTCAACTCGTGGCGGAGCAGGGGTTTTTGGTGCTGCCAATGTTCCTACAGTGTCTTTGTTAGTAAATCGTCCAGATGCACCTGGACAATTTGTTGTTAGACCTCCTATAGCACTATTTGATGACACAGTTACCACAGGTGCAGGTAATGTGGGTAATGGTGCAGTAATGGCACTTGATGATGTAGTAGGTGGGCCACAATTTGTTTCTGGTCGAGGTGCTACTACTAATATTTTAAGTGGAATTCAACCAGGTATTGGCGTAGGTGGCGCTAACTATACCTTAGCGGTTTCTGATTTTAATGGTGATGGAGCAACTGACCTAGTAGTAACAGGCTCTGTTAGAGCCACAACATTATTTGGTACCAGTTCTATTACTACAAATTACCGGGCAGCAATTTTTCTAGCTGGCAATACCACAAGTGGAACAATTAGGGTAGCTAGACCTTTAAGATTAAGAGAATATACTCTTAACACCCTTGGTACTTTAGATCCTTTTGCTAATGGCGGAGATACTTTTGTTGCTTGTTCTGTAGGAAACTTTGACCTAGCCAATAACAATGTCCCAGATGTAGTCCATATTTCTGCTAATGGTAGTATTTATGTAGATGCTAACATTACTTCTGTCCTTAACCATGCTCCAATAGTACGTATTAATCGAAATGACTTAAATGCACCAAGAGGAAGTGGCCGTAAAGTAATTATTACTGCTGGACAATCGGCCACAATACCAGTAACTGCTTCAGATGTTGATGTTCCTGCTGATAAGTTAACCTTTAGCCTAGTTTCTCCACCAACAGGAGAAGCTGCACCATCGTTTGTTAGCTTAAGAGATAATGGGGATAACACAGCCGCAGTACTTATTAATGGCGCAGATGTAAATCGTGGGCCTGGTGATTTGACAGTACGAATAGGAGTACAAGCTAGTGACTCTACAAGTACAGGTACACCAGGAGAACGACAACCTTTAACTGGTACAAGTTTCTTTACTTTGGTAGTAAGACCGAAAGCCGCACCAACTATAGCACCAATTAGCAATGTATCAATTGAATCAGGCAAGAGTCAAAATATTACTTTAACAACCACTGAACCTGATGGAGCACCTGTTACTATAACTAGGAAATGTGATAAAGACAGTTACGTATCAATAACAGGCACTACATTGCTTATTTCTCCAACAGATGCTGATACAGGTACAAATACTTGTGTTTTAACAGCAACAGGCCCAACAGGATTAAGAGCTACTACGTCTTTTGTTATCACTGTAAGAGGGCGCAATACTGCACCAACTATTAATCAAATCCCAGATCAATCTATTAAATCAGGAGCACCTCCAATAAACATAGCTATTTCAGCCCAAGATAGCCCTGGGGATAGCTTGAGGTTTTCTTTTACTGCACCATCTTTTGTAACCTTATCAGATAATGGAAATGGAACAGGTAATTTACGTATCTCTCCAAGCCTAAGTGACACACAAGGCGGTAGAGTTACTTTAACTGTAACAGATAGTGGTGGATTAAGTGCTTCTACTGGGTTTAACATTACTGTCCAAAGATCAGTAGCGGTAGGTGACGCAGTATTTGACACTAGAGGCAAGCAATTGTTTATTAATGGTTCAGGGTTTGGTAGTAGTGGTGCTAGAGTGACAGTAAATGGTCAAGATGTTTCTTCGCGTGTTAGTGGCCAGTCTGATAATTCTATTACTGTTAAGGGTAGTAGGAAAAAGCTCAATCTCAAAACAGGCCCAAATAATGTTAGTGTAACTGCTGGTGGAGTAACTTCTAACACCTTTGTCTTAAACCTGTTTCAAGCAGGAGACGAATAAGCTTACAACATAAACCTTAGTAACATATTGCTATATTTTTAATAGGAGGCTATTTTAGCCTCCTATTTTTATGCGGAATAAAAAATGTAAGGGCGAACATATAGGTTCGCCCAATGATGTTTTTTGCTATTTTATAGCAGATTCAATTGCTCCTATAAGGCTAGGATTATCAGGAGCGATACCAGAATCATAGCTGGCTACAACTTTGCCAGTTTTATCAACTAAGAACTTGTTGAAGTTCCAAGAAACTTCTTTAGCCGAATCTGGATTGGTTGTTTTCTCAGTTAGAAAGCGATAAAAAGGATGTTTGCTATTTCCTACTACGGTTATTTTACTGAACATAGGAAACGTAACATTAAATTTTGTACTACAAAAAGTTTTAATCTCAGTATCACTACCTGGTTCTTGTGAGCCAAAATCATTAGCAGGAAATCCTAGTACATAAAAACCTTGATCTTTATATTTTGTATAAAGTTTTTGTAACCCTTCATATTGTGGAGTGTAACCACATTGGCTAGCTACATTTACTACTAGTAAAACTTTACCCTTATATTCTTCCATTTTTACATCAGTTCCATCTATGGATTTCATGGAAAAATCATAGATAGATTTTTCTTTTAATGGAGGCAAGCTAGCATTAGCCTCACAACCAATAAAAAGCGATAAACTTATTAGTGACATTATTAACATCGCAATAAGTGAAAATTTTTGCATTGTTTTCTCCTTATGTTAAGTATAAATATTTAGCGAAAATAAATTTTAATTAGCCTAACAATTCGCTAACTAGAAAGCTAATTTCAGGAAACGAATTGATGACTAAAGTTTGCTCTTTGTGTAAGAGTCTAATTTCTTGGTAAATATCATCGAAAGGTCGACAGTAAACTTCAATCCTGGATTTAGGCAAATTAACTAGCCAAACTTCTTGTACTCCTGACCTAGCATATAAAGGCAATTTTACTTTTTTATCATAATCTAAAGAAGTGTCAGCTACTTCTATCAACCAAAATATGTCTGTTGGTGTTGGATGAGCATCTTCGTAGAAGTTTTCTTTAGGTCTTAGAATCGTTATATCTGGTTGAGGTAGAGAATAATCATTTAGATGGATAGGGTTTTGTACCCAAGTAATTACTTGTTCTGGTAATCTACGAATTAATAAATCGCTGATTCTATCGATATTAGAAGCATGAAGAGGAGTTTTAGGAGCAAGCTTTATTATTTCTCCTTCAATTAGCTCAACGCACTCTTCTTCTGAAATAAGACCAGTTTCTGCCATTCGTAGATACTCACTAACAGAAAATAGTCTTTTTGGTATTGGTAGGTTAGTACTCATGTTCTTTCTCTTTTTCAGTCAAAGTATTTTCAGTTAAGTTAGGTTCTGCTAAAGTTTCAGTTTTATTTTCAGGAATTATATAAGCTTCGGGTGCTGGTTTAACAGCACGAGCAAACCATCTTGGACGACGTAGATTATCTGGCCCAGGAGCAGGTCGTGTCATTGTTAGCCACTCTTGATAGATCTGGTGCGCTCTAGCAGTATCAACAAAAATATCACCATAACGCTCGTTTGGTAAAGGGCGAGACACTTTTACTTTTTGATGCCAACAATGCATTCCACTAACAGGATCAGGATGAACAGAAAAGGTTAGGTTTTGATGAACTCCAGCGTCAGACCACCAAATTTGCTCAGACTCAGGGTCGTCACTAACAAAAGGCTCAACAGATTTTACTTGTCTCATATACCATTGATTTTGATTGAGTTTAGTTAAATCCACTAGTGCTGTTGACCAGCGTTCACCACCAGTAGTGTCACGTAGTCGCCAGCGTCCAAGATGGTGTGAACAAGCGATTATTCCAGGTCGAATTCCTTCTGTTACCCAAACTCGATTTATAAACAACCCTATTTCAGTTTCTACTTTTAACAAGTCACCTGTTTTAACTCCTAAACGCGCAGCGTCTTCTGTATGAACCCAAATAGGGTTGCTATGCGAGATTTCATTTAACCATTTAGCATTACCAGAACGTGTATGAATTAAAGTAGGTAGTCGAAAAGTCGGTACAAGTACCATTTCATTAGCTTGGTGATTTATATTTTGCCAATGTACATGGCTACGAATATAACCAGGGAGGGTATATTCTGGCCAACGCCAATCTTTCATAGTTGGTGAGTAAAACTCTAGTTTACGTGAAGGTGTAGGAAAGCCTGCTACTGGAGTAGAATCAATCATTACACCAAGAGCATTTCCAGCTTTAGTAATAATGCCAGTCTGACTATCAACTTGAGCACCAGACATTTCTGTTTCAGAAATCACTTTCTCATGCTTTTTGTAAATATCATTTTCTATTGCAAAAGCACCATACTTACGCATATAAGCAAGAGGCGTTAGCCCTTCGGCAGAGGCTTTTTCTTTTAGTCCAGGTACACTATTTTCAAAAACCCATTGATAATATTCATCGACTGTAATTTTTTGTCCTGGGCGATAGGGTGATTCAAAATAACGGCGAATCCCTAAAGACCCGTCAGGGTCAATACGCCAGGAAAGTTCTGTCCAAAACTCGTCTTCTTCCCATACTTCACCAGGGTTGGCTTGATGGGTATATTCAAACCTTTCTCCTAGTTTTTCACGAGCAACACGCAAAACAGGTTGACGAAAGCCAATCCAACTTCCTGCATGTGTTTCTTGGCTTTGAATATCATGACGTTCTGCACCAACTCCCATTGGCAATACATAATCAGCAAACCAAGCTGTTTCACTCCATACAGGAGTAAGCGCGATGTGCATACCCACCATATTTTCATTAAGCAAGGCTTCTAGCCAACTTAGCCCATCAGGATTAGTCCAAACAGGATTGTAAACACGAGTAAAATAAACAGACAAACGTCCACGGCCTGATTTAAGGAAATGTGGTAGTAAAAAACTCAGTTCGTGATGTGAAAGAGGATATTCACGAGGGTAAAGCATCTCGTTCCACATTTTTTGTGGAGCAGGTTTATTAGGAGGTGTAGGAACAAATTTGTCCCAAGTGTTGGGTGAAACCCCGCCCTTAGTGCCTATGCTACCAGTAAGAACATTTAAGAATTCTAAACAGCGTGAAACCTGCCAGCCTCCTAAGTTTCCAGAAGCAGCATTACGCCAAACATGGCTGCTAAAAGCTTCACCAGCTTGGGCTATTTCACGAGCAATTTTTCTAATTAATTCTGCTGAAACACGAGTTTCTTTTTCAGCATATTCAGGAGTAAATGTTTTGTAATGATCTTTTAGTACTAAAAGAAATTCTTCAAAAGTACTGCTACGCTCAGGATGTTCTTTGCTTAAAAAATCTTGCCAGTTAATCCAACGTCGCAGAAAATCTTGGTTAAAAAGATCCTCTGTGATAATTACATTTGCTATAGCTAGTAGCAAAGCTGCTTCTGTTCCAGGCCAAGGAGCCAGCCAATAATCAGCCATTGAAGCTGTGTTAGAAAGTCTAATATCAACAACAGCAATCTTAGCACCAGCCATTTTAGCTTCAATAATACGCTGAGCATGTGGGTTAAAATAATGCCCAGCTTCTAAGTGAGAGCTAAGCAGTAGGATAAATTTTGCATTTGCATGATCTGGTGAGGGTCGATCTATCCCTTGCCAAAGTGTATAGCCAAGACGTGCTGCCGCAGAACAAACATTAGTATGGCTATTATGACCATCAATTCCCCAGGCTTGCAGTACACGATCCATATAACCATCATGCCCTGGGCGACCTACGTGATACATTACCTCGTTGTGGCGATTAGCTAAAAAAGCTTCTCGAATGCGTCCAGCAATATCGCTTAATGCTTCATTCCAGGTAACTCTTGTCCAATGACCTGCACCACGATTACCAACACGGCGCATAGGATAAAGTATCCGTTCTGGATCATTGATTTGGCTCAAGGTCGCAGGCCCTTTAGCACAATTACGGCCTCGGCTACCAGGATGCAGTGGATTTCCTTCTAGTTTACGGATTTCCAAGGTTTCTTTGTCAATATAGGCGAGTAGTCCACAAGCCGCTTCACAGTTAAAACAAATCGTAGGTACAAGCATATAGCGGCGTTCTACTCGCTCAGGCCATTGCGTTGATTCGTATTCTGTCCAATCATCCCAACGATCTACAGGTGGAAAATTAGACAATTCCCCGTTAGTTGAAGTTATTGGAGCGATTTTATTTTTGCGAGGTGTTTCTCGTGAAAGTAAGTTTTTTACAAAAGTAAACATTTTTCCTTGTTACCTTAGGGTTGTTTAATTTTCAAAATTCCCAAAGCCCTGAAAGGGCGAAATAATTGTAGCCCTGGGCGTAAGCCCTGGGTTTTCAGTAGGTTAGATTTTTAAGCTACGAAGTAGCGAAAGAATAAACAACAAATGCTTTATTCTTTCGCCCCGTTGGGGCTTTTTCTCTATCTTATTGCAAACCCTGGGCGTAAGCCCAGGGCTACAGTTATTTCGCCGCTTTGCGGCTTAAGACAATTAAACAACCCTGCTTGTTACCTAAAAAGATTTGACTAGCTTAATGGTACTGCTTGGCCTACTTTAATCCATAGTTTTTCGTATGTGTATAACCCTGTGAGTGCTAAAAATGCTACTAGGAACGTGGGTAACCATCCTGAGATTAAAAAGATTGTTGGGAGTAGAGCACCAAAAAACACTGCGTTTACCCAAAATTGATACCAATAAGGGCCATGAGTTAAAAGCTTTGTTGCCCGTTTAGCATCAGCCATTTGGGGTTTAGTTTTAGTAAAAGTTGGTAAAAAAGCTTCTAAAAGCATAAATGCTAAATGTCCAACTAATCCAACCATTAAACTTCCCTGTACATAGCTGCTCGAAAATGGATTTCCAGCAAACAAGTTAGCTATTGGAGCAACAAAAGTAATCGCTCCTGCGCCAGCTAAAACAGCCTGGAAAAAGAGGTGTGGTGTAGTTAAACGACTTTGCCAAAAATCCCTACCTTCAGCTTGAGCAAACAAAAAGCCACTATAAATAGCTGATAACACAGCTAAAATTGCACCAGGGATCGCTAGAAAATAGGTAAGGCTATGATAATTAAAGGTTTCTGACAATAAAACTAATGTGGATACTCCGCCAAAAGCCGTTAGAATATAAGCCCCAATTGCTAACCAAGACTTCCATTGTGGACGCAGTAAAATACGTAAAAACCTATCTGGACGGCGTAAATCTGCTACTAGTAAAGCACCAGTAATAGTTTGAAATATCAATGAAACAATTGTGCCAATTAGAAGTGAATTAGATTCTTGCCATCCCATTACAAAAGCAAATGCAGGTAGGAAAAAAGCTCCTGTAGCAACGGATTTAGTCCAAAGGTATGCCCAAACTCGCCATCCCCAAGGGGCGTGGTGTGGAACATCATAAGCAGTTCGTGCTTTTGCTTCAGCTTTGGCAATAAAAGCTTGTAGATCAAGGGTTTGCGCATCTAGTCCAGTTTGTGACCATAAATAGCTATTCTCACGTTTTTGGAGTTCTGGTTTTAATACACTTTTTCCTGAACCCAAATAGTATAGCTTTGGACGAGTGCCTTGTTCAGGTTTGCGTGTTACACCACGATCTTTACTAAGTAGTTGTGAAATATGGCTTTGTGGATTGTCTAAGTCTCCAGTAATAATAGCTTCTTCTGGGCAAACAATTACACAGGCTGGTTGTAGCCCTACATCAACACGATGAGCGCAAAAGTTACATTTTTGGGCTGTTTCTGTTTGAGGGTTGATATAAAGTGCGTCATAGGGACAAGCCTGCATACAAGCCTTACAACCAATACACTCTTGTTGATCAAAATCAACAATACCATCAGGGCGAGTATAAAGTGCTTTAACAGGGCAAATATTGACACAAGGCGCGTTGTCACAATGATTACAGCGCAGAACTGCAAACTGGCGTTGTGTATCAGGGAATTTGCCTTCCTCTACATATTTTACCCAGGTGCGGAAGTTACCTAACGGAACAGCGTTTTCTGCTTTGCAAGCCACTGTACAGGCATGACAGCCAATACATTTATTTTGGTCGATCACAAACCCATAGCGCATAAAAGAACCTCAACAAGATCAATAAATTATAAACATTATTACACTTAAGATTTAAGGTCGTCGGTTTAATACTGGAGGAGGAGAAACCTTAAAAGCTTGCATAATTCTATCAGCAGCTTCAACACCTGCCTGTTCTAATGAATATTGCAGTGTGCTAGATTGCCTTGGGTTTCCAACAGGGGTATTAGGAATAGGTAGTGGCACTGGTACACCAATACCGCCAACCCCAACTTTAGGCTGATAAGGGCGTAAATAAACCCTGCCTTGAGTTTTTATTTTTCCATCTTTAGGACTAAAAACTATGTATTCTACTTGAAAGTCTTGGAGGTTAACATTGCGTGAGTTATTAAACTGGTCTACTTGAACTTGTATCCAAACAACATGGTGTTGTTCTTCAGATTTAGCTTTGTCAGAGGCTTCTTTGCGGTTTAGGGGTTTTTCTTTTGAAACACTTAAAGCCGTAGCTTGGCGTAGTCGTTCAGTGCAGGTAGAAACTACAACGTTAGCAAGATTGCCTAGGTTATCAAATTTATTGTCATCTACAGTCACCAACAAACGTGCTAGCACTTCAGGTGCCTTTTCTGGTTCTGGCGGTGCAGGTTCTGGATCAGGGGGCCTAGATGGTTGGCTTGATACACTAGGAGGCGGTGCAGGTGGCGGTGGTGGTGGCTGAGTGCGCCTTCCTGATTGAGCTTGAGCAGAACCTATAGATAATGCCAAGATATAAATACATAATGCTAATAGATTGCAAATAGTATAAAGAGGTCTCTTACTCATAAAATTTCCTTAAAATAGTTATGGATAGGTTGAAGATACTGATATTTAAGCATAAGTTATTGACTATCTACAATCAAAGCCCCGCTAATTACCTATCATGCCATAATAGCCATAGCTGCCAAATCTATACGCCTTTACACCAGATATGCTAGGGTTAGCCGAAAACATTTTGTCTCCTAAAAGTAGGAAGGAAATTATGTCTAAACTATACCAAACTTTTCTATACCAAGCTTTAGAAGATGGGGTTTATTATCCAGAAAGCGATGGAAAACCTATGGCCGAAAACACCACTCAATATAAATGGATTGTGACAATTAAAGAAGGATTAGAAGTAGAACTTCCTAATGATTTTGTTGCTGCTGATTTATTTTGGTACCCTGTAAAAGGCAATCCTAAGTTGCGCTATGCTCCTGATGTAATAGTTGCTCTTGGGCAACCAAAGGGCGAGCGTCCTTCTTATAAACAGTGGAGAGAAAACGATGTTGCTCCACAAATTGTGTTTGAAATTCTCTCCCCTAGTAATACTCGTGCAGAAATGAGAAAAAAACTTACCTTTTATGATACCTATCAAGTAGAGGAATATTATGTCTATAACCCTGACAAGAATAAACTAGAGATTTGGCAAAGAGATCTTGCTAGTAACAAATTGACCGAAATTAATTTTGTAGGCGGTTGGACAAGTCCACGTTTAGGAATACGTTTCCAAATGTCTTCTAATAAGCTACAAATTTTTCATGCTAATGGAGAGCTATTCCTTACTCCTCAAGAGTTAAATAATATGTTGCAAGCAGAACGAGCAGAAAAAGAAAGGTTAAAAGAGAAATTACGGCTCTTAGGCATTGATCCAGACACAATTTAAGAATTTAAAGGAATAAGAAATGACCGCAAAACTATTAACAGTTGAAGAGGCACTAGCCAAAGTACTAGAACAAATTACGCCTTTAGGAAGCGAACGAGTAGACCTATTAAACGTCCTAGGTCGCATTATTAGAGAAGATATTACTGCCACTATGGATGTACCACTTACAGCAAACTCAGCAATGGATGGTTATGCAGTAAAGGCTAAAGATTTGGAAAAAGCTGCGACTGATAACGCAGTAAGGCTAAAAGTTATAGAGGATTTACCTGCGGGTTATTTAGCTAAATCTAGAGTAGAGACAGGTCAAGCAATTCGTATTATGACTGGTGCAACAATTCCAGAAGGGGCTGATGCAGTGGTTATGGTAGAGGTGACAAAGAAAAGTGACAGTGACTTTGTAGAGGTTTTTGAATCAGTAAAAGTTGGACAACATATCCGCCTTCGTGGAGAAGATTTACAAACAGGAGATTTGTTAATTAAGGCTGGAACCAAACTTGGTGCTGCTGAAATAGGGGTTTTAGCTTCTGTTCAACGGCCTTTTGTTAAAGTTGCTCGCCGTCCAATAGTTGCTATTCTTTCAACAGGTGACGAACTAGTAGAGATAGAAGAGCCAGTTTCAGCAGGAAAGGTTGTAAACTCTAATAGCTATTCTTTAGCAGCTTTGGTAAGTGCTAGCGGTGGTGTTCCTATTGTGCAACCTATTGCTAGAGATAACGAAGAGGAAATTCGCAGTGCTATTCAAGCTTCACTAGCCGCAGACTTTGTTGTTTCTTCTGGTGGTGTATCTGTTGGAGATTATGATTATGTAAAACCTGTTCTAGATTCACTAGGGGCAGATCTAAAATTTTGGCGTGTGTCAATGAAACCTGGTAAGCCTATTGCTTTTGGACTATTGGCTGGTAAGCCATATTTTGGGCTGCCAGGAAACACGGTTTCTAGTATGCTTTCCTTCCTACTTTTTGTAAAACCCGCCTTACGTAAAGCTATGAGTTGTTTGCCTCCTTGGACAATGCCAATAATAGATGTAACTTTAGACTCAAATGCCAGTTCCAAAGGGGATCGCCGTACTTACCTACGAGCAAATTTACGCTATCAAGATGGAAGGTTCTATGCTCGTTTAGCTCCAAGACAAGGGTCTGGGGTGTCAAGCTCTATGTTAGGTGCGAATGCATTAGTAATTTTAGAAGAAGGCGTAACAGCGCTTAAACAGGGCAATCAGGCTAAAGCCCTAATAATTAACGATATTTTCTAGTAGGGGCAGACCTGTGTTTGCCCTTGGAAATGTAAAGGTATTAATTTTATGAGTCATATAGAACATAAAGAAAAAGCTAAGCGAGTAGTAGCTTGCGCAGTTATTACTGTAAGTGATTCTCGTACAGAAGAAACCGATATGGGTGGGAAAATTCTTAAAGAACAACTCACAGGTGAAGGACATCAAATCATTTATTATCAAGTAATTAAAGATGAACCAGAGCAAATTCGAGAACTGTTATTAAAACTTTCAGATGATGCTAATTGTCAGGCAATGATTTTTAATGGTGGGACAGGCATTTCTCGTCGAGACAGGACTTTTGATGTAATTGACTCTTTTTTAGAAAAGCGATTGGTTGGTTTTGGAGAGATTTTTCGCTATTTAAGTTATTTGGATATTGGGTCTTCAGCAATTATGTCACGTGCTACCGCAGGTAGCTACAAAGGTCGAGTGATTATTTCTATTCCTGGTTCTCCTAAGGCTGTTAAGCTTGCATTAGAAAAATTAATTTTGCCAGAAATAGCTCATATGGTTTGGGAATTAGGACGATAAAAAATTGGTTGGTTTGGTTGGGTAAAAAATCTTGCATTGGCTGTTTTCATTTCTGAAAAGATTTTCTACAATCTGAAATTGGACTAGGCCGCTTCATAAAGTCAACCACCCCCACTTAAAAATCTTATAAATTTTTTGAAGTGGGGGCTTGCAAGAATCAGAAATGAGGGAGGCAAGCCTAGTTGATTAGCCTAAGTCAGAAGTTAGTGACTGACTACGT
>JAHFUF010000458.1 GCA_023265235.1 Blastocatellia bacterium | reverse complement strand
GACTTGGTTATTACCGATACTCAAATGGAAGAAGACCAAAGTGGTTGGTATATTTGCCAGTATGTAAGATATCACTTTCCTAGTACAAAGATTATTCTTATGTCTGCTAATGTAGAAATGTTAGAGCAGGCTAGGCAACAAAACATTCCTTCAGATATGATTTTTGATAAAAGCATAGGACTACCAGCATTGGTTCAAATAGTAAGAAACCTTGGAATCACGCCTTAAGGTTATAAGCAACACAAATATAATGGCCTATTTCCTAATAAGAAATAGGCCATTATATTTTAGATATTTGTGTTTTATAGCGTTTAACTTTTAACTGGTAATGGTTGAGCAAAAGGAAAGCCAGAATTATAAAGTGCTTCAGTAGCTTTTTCTAAACCAAATTGGGCTAAAAGTTGAGTTAGCTCTATTCCTAATTGAGCCGCAGTTTGTGATAGCCGTAAAATTACATTGCGTAAATCCCAGGTTGTAATTTGAGTAGGATAATTGTAAGACCAAGGAGAATGAGTAAGTCTGTTTGGTACTTCACGAATAACTTGACCAAATAATGAGCGAGTTAAATGCCAATCAATATTAAACTCTGAGTCAATATCGTGTAGTACTCCTAATAAAGTAAACAGGCTCTTACGAAACATTAATAGCTCGGCTGGAAAACGAATACCTTCCAAAATTAACTCATCAAGTAGCCTTGTAAGAGGTTCTAGACGAACTAGAGGGAACTTGGGTAATGACATGAAGATACCTAATACTTTACGTTCAATAATAATTACTTGACCTTCTGTCAATTTACCTTCGGTTAGGTTACGAGTTGCGTTAATTGTTCGTTTTTGATCATTAAGGATAAATCCTAGTATTAATTGAACGAGTTCACAACGATTAGAACGTTTTAAGGTACAGCTAAGCCCCCAATCAAATAGTACTAATTCATCATTTTCTTTGCTATAAAACAAATTACCTGCATGAGGATCAGCATGGAAAAGAGCTTCGTCATGCATATTAAATAGTACAGAGATAACTAGTTTATCCAGCACAAGTTCAGCAATCCGGCGGCGGCTTTCTGGAAAACGATTTGCAGCAATAGTTACTTTTAGGCCGTCAAGAAATTCCATTCCTGTTACTGAAGATGTTTTCATTGGCAAGAGTTGAGGAATACGCACATCTTCGTCTTTGGCGTAAAATTCCTGTGCTTGAACCAAGCGTTCTTGCTCGATAGGAAGCTTTACTTCTTTCTTTAAGAGTTCGCGAACTTCGTTTAAGAGTTGACGAAAGCCTATAGTTGGTAACCCATAACGATTACGATTTTGATCTAAATAATTAGCCAAAGCTTCTAAAATTTTTAGTTCTTCTATCCAATAACCATTAATAAATGGTTTTATTACCTTAAAAACACCGCGCCTACGCATTCCATCGCTAGGACTGTGCCAAGTAAAAGGTACAACAGCACAAACACTGGCTTCAGCCAAGAAGCGACCACCAATTTTTATTTTATAAGCCTTAATTTGGTGTTTTAACTCTTGATTTACTTTAGCTAGAATTGATTCGTAATTAGCATCCTTAATGCCATTTTCTAGTTTTTGTAACAATTTACGGAATTTAGGATCAAGGTTACGATTACGTGCAATGATTTGTCCTAGTTTTTGTAGGGTTGGCATTTTGGCAATTAAACTCATTAACCTTTCTGGGAGGGTAGATTCAAATGGCAACATCATTTGTTCTATAAGTTTAGTACGTAATCTGGTTGCATTAAGGCGGCTAAGAATTACATTAGCTGCATCAGCTACCATTGGGCGATATTTTTCATAAATAGGAGGAACAAGCTGTTCAATAGGAATAAGTTCTAGCAGTAGGCGAACAATTTCTGAACGATTAATTTCTAGATCTAAATGCTCAAGCGGAGCACTAAAAAGCTCACGGAAGCGTTCTGGCTCTTGGAGACGGGTTTCATCCATTATTAAAGCTAGCATTATATCTTGTTGCTCTACTGGTAAGAGTGCTAAAAGCTGCATAAACACTCCAGCCGCACGTTCGCTATTTTCTAGAGCATCATTTTGTTTTTTTGATCTGGTAGATTCTTTAACCACAATAATCCTTTCGGTTAATAAAAGCAGGTTAATAAAAACAACGCGTAACTATTTGTTATCAATAATCTAAATAGGTTATAAAACTTATAAAAAATAGAGCCATTACTGCTTGCATTATAAGCTTCTTATTTAAGCATATTCAAGCGACAAACTACACCCTTAATATTACCACTTCAAACAATAAATCGTTTTTTTGTATAATAGAAAACTCCAAACTGTTACAAATACTGCATAACTGTCCCAAAAATATTTCAAAATTAGCGATTTGTTGATATTCTAATGGAATTCATCTCAAGGAGCTTTTTTAATGAAAAAACGGGTCTGTTCAGTTTGTTTTCATGAAGTAGAAGAACGACAGTCACGTTATGGCAATGATTTAGGCGGGTACATTCAAGCAATCCTGCGCGCTAATATTCCTCGTTGGAATGGTAAAAATTTTGTCTGTAACGATTGTATAGAAAGATTTATTTCTGGTCAGGCTGAACTAGATAATTGTGGTAGTCAAAAATCTGAAGAAGAATTAAAAATCCTTCCTACTCCACATAGACTAGGTGCAAGTACTAGATTTACTGGTGCCGGTGTAACAATAGCCTTTCTTGATTCTGGGTTTTATTGGCACCCTGATTTAACTCGTCCAGAAATTAGAATTGTTGGTTATAAAAACCTTTTTTCTAATCGCTCAAGTGTTAAAGATCTAATGGAAAGAGAGGTTTCTAGCTGGCATGGAATGATGACCTCAGTAGTAGCGGCTGGTAATGGGCATTTATCTGGAGGAATATATCGGGGAATAGCTTCTAATGCTCGTTTAGTGCTAGTTAAAGTTGGTAGCTCGCATCGTATTAAACACGAGGATATTACTAAAGGAATAGAATGGGTAATAAAAAATCGACGTAAATACGATATTAAGGTAGTTAATATTTCTTGTGGTGGCGATTATGAGATTTCTTACCTACATGACAGTCTTTGCCAAGCAGCAGAAGAGGCTGTACGTCAAGGGATAATTGTAATTGCTGCGGCTGGTAATGCTGGTCACCAACAAAACCATGGTGTTATTCCTCCTGCTAGCTCCCCTTCAGTTATTGCAGTTGGAGGATTAGACGATAAAAATACCTTAGACCCAAATACTGATGATATGTATCACTCCAGCTATGGCCCCACCATTGACGGACTACAAAAACCTGAAGTTGTTGCTCCAGGAATTTGGATTGCTGCTCCAATTTTGCCTGGTACTCCTACAGCTACTCAAGCAATGTTACTAGAAAAACTAGAAAAGACCACTGATAATGCCATTCGTAAGGTAATTGCTGAAAATAAAGGTGTTGACCCAGAATTAGACGCGGCAATTTCTTTAGATATTTATTTGATACGTCATCTTGTACAAATCAAAATTAGCTCTAACAATGTTATTTCCCAACATTATAAACATGTTGATGGTACTTCTTTTGCTGCCCCAATTGTTTCTTCAATTGTGGCTCAAATGCTTGAAGCAAACCCACACTTGACCCCACAAGAAGTAAAACATATCTTGATTAAAACAGCCCAACGCCTACCACATGTTAGTTTTGAGAGGCAAGGATGGGGAATTGTTAACCCTCGTAGTGCCTTAGCTAGAGCTTTGGAGCTAAAGCTAGAACGTAAAAAAGCGGGCGCAGTCGCCGATTAGAGGTTTTAAGGAATTTTTATGACTGATCCACAAGAAGACTTACTCCAATTATACCAACGAGTTATGCAAGCTCGTCATGCAGATGCTCAAGAACGTAAAGTTCTACTTTTTGATAAAGCCGAAGAAGTCCTAAATGCACTGCTTGATAATGAAGACTTGTCTGAACAAGAGCTAGAGGTTTTGGCCAATAGAAAAGATCTAACTCAAGAGTTTTTATGCCGGTTTGGGTCGGATAAAAGAGTGTTAAATAGTTACAACCTGAAAAAGCACTTAACCCTTAATCCTAAAATGCCAGCTTCAATTTCTCTTAAGTTTATTGGACAGTTGTTTACATTTGATATTTTGGCTGTAATGCTTGTCCCCTCTGTTCCTCCAGAAATCCGTGTTGCTGGGGAAGAACAATTATGTCGTAAGCTTGCTCAACTCTCTCTTGGAGAAAAATTAACTCTAGCCAAACGTGTTAATACTGAACGGCTACTAGGAATGTTACTAGATGATAACAATCGCGAAGTTGTCGCAGCTGCACTAACAAACCCTTTCTTAAAAGAAAGCATTGTTTGTTCAACAGTTCGTAAATCGACAATAAAACCTCACCTAGTAGAGCTACTAGCACTTAATAGTAGGTGGTCATGTCGCTATGATATTCGTTATGCCCTGCTTCGTACTA
This sequence comes from Blastocatellia bacterium, assembly GCA_023265235.1. Taxonomy (GTDB): domain Bacteria; phylum Acidobacteriota; class Blastocatellia; order Chloracidobacteriales; family JADJPF01; genus JADJPF01. The sequence goes on along the minus strand of JAHFUF010000458.1, from coordinate 470 downwards.
GGCATATTACATTAGGCTTAGCGTTAAATTTTCTTCAAGGGATGATGTCTAAAGACTTACGTGACCTATCTAATGATCCTTATGTCTCAATGCAAGTACGTAACTATATAAAATCAAATTTATCGAAGCTATCAACTGATAAAAAGAAGATTTTTTAGTGCTATTAGTTACTTGGCTTTAGAAGCTTTTTGTTTTACCTTAGCTACTTTTTGTTCGCGATAAGCAACCGTTTTCTTAATATATTCAGTAGCATCAGGTGTTTTACAGCCTGTTTCACCATGATCTACTTCTACTTTACCTATTTTAGCTGCTATTGCTAAGGCTTTTTCCTCTAAGTTGCTATTAATTAGCCCAATTGCAATTAAAGTTGTGTTCATTGCTGCTTTAACAAAGTTTTTCTGTGTATGAATGTCTTTTTCTATTATTTGTAGATACTTCTCAAAAAATTCATCACCAAGATTATTTTCTAT
>JAHFUF010000457.1 GCA_023265235.1 Blastocatellia bacterium | reverse complement strand
TTCATAACGGCCACAAACAAGTACAAGTCGAGTTAATTTACTTAAGCGCATTGCGGTTTCTTGGTTAAAAGTCTTTCCTTGCGGTGTAAGTAGGCTTACAGATAGGTTTTCAGTAGGAGATTTATGAGTTAAATATTCTATTGCTCTAAACATAGGTTCAGGCTTAAGTACCATTCCTTCACCGCCACCAAAGGGACGATCATCTACTATATGATGCCTATCATAAGTAAAGTCTCGTAAATCATGAGCTTGGATTGTAACTAAGCCATTTTTTTGAGCACGGCGAATAATACCATACTCAAAAATACTGTGAAAAAGTTCTGGGAAAATGGTAAGAATATCAATATGCATATCAATGGAGGTGTGTTTGATTAAGAGAAAATAAGAGAAAATAAGAGAAAATAAGAGAAAACTACAAATCTAGCAAACCTTGAGGTGGGTTTACCAGAATTTTCTTTTGTTTTATATCTATTTCATAGCAAATTTCTTCTGCCAAAGGAATTAAATATTCTTGTGTGCCTTTAATTACTAAAAGAGGTGCTGGCCCAGTGTACATAAGCTCTTGTACCAGTCCAAGTTCTAAACCAGTATTGGTAATTACTTGGCAACCAATTAGGTCAAATTCATAATAATGCTCTTCTGGTAATGGAACAAGTGCTGACGCAGGTATTTTTACTATTACATCTCTTAGGGTTTCTGCTTCATTTCGGTCATTAATATTAGGAAATTTTAAGACAACACGGTTTTTATGAAGCCAATGGTTTTCTAAAGCGGATTCTTGGGTTTTTCCATTGGGAAAGAGGAGAAAAACAGATTCAAGCTCAGCAAAACGTTCAGGAAAGTCTGTTTGAAGATTTGCAACAACTTCACCTTTGAGACCTTGTGGGCGTGCAATATGGGCAATAGTAATAAGGTTTTTAGAATCAACAGAATCAATCTGAGAAGGTAGAGAAAGAACTTTAGGAGGCAAAGTGTTGGTTGACTTTGCTGCTCCTAAGTTAGTTTTCTTACTGTTTTGGTGCAGATCTTTTTCCCGCACTACTCTAGAATCTCCAAAACGAAACGTTTTCTTAGCTTCATTCCAGAGGCACCTAGAATGGTGCGAATTGCCCTTGCGGTGCGGCCTTGTTTACCAATTACCTTACCTAGGTCGGCTTGTGCTACTCTGAGTTCTAGGACAGTGGTAGCTTCACCTTCGACCTCTTTAACTTCTACTTGCTCTGGGTAATCAACTAATGCTCTTCCTATTATCTCAATGAGATCTTTCATTGTGAAATCTCAGTATAAATAACTCTACAAGTGAGAGTAGTATACTGCCTCCTTGTTAAGACAAAATATATGCCCGAACCTAGAAAAACTAACTAAAAACTTGATTAGTAGTAAGATAGTGAAAAGTTAACTTGCTACTAACTAACCTATGCTAACACTACTAATAGCAATTTGGCTAGAATTAAAAATGCAAAACTTTTAATTCTAGCGGCTCACAAACAACCTAATACTAGGCTTTAGCTGGTGTTGGTACTGGTGCTGGTCGTTTGAGTAAACGACTAACAGTTGGTGTAGGCTGAGCACCATTTTTTAACCAATAGTTAACACGTTCTTGTTCAAGATGAAGCTGATTTGGTTCTTTACAAGGGTTATAATAACCAACTATTTCTATAAAGCGACCATCTCGTTTGTTTTCTTTTTCAGTAACAATAATGCGATAAAAGGGGCGTTTTTTTGCTCCCTTTCTAGATAATCTAATAGCTAACAAGAGTAACCTCCTAAGGGTTAAAGTTTATTAAATGTATTATTATGGTAAAACTAGCGTCTCTTTTTCTTTTTACGAGCAGTTCCACCAGTGCGACCGCCGCCAAACATTCCACCTAAAAGCTTACCACCAAAACCACCTAGCAAACCACCACGAGTCATTGAACGCATAATCTTACGCATTTGGATGTATTCATCGATTAGATCATTGACTTGTTTGATTGTGGTTCCACTACCTTTAGCAATTCGGCGACGACGAGGAGCGTCAATAATATGGTGATTATTACGCTCTTTTATAGTCATAGAATTAATAACAGCTTCGGTCATTTTTAATTTGCGTTGCATTTGATCAGCTTGATCTGTTGTGATTTTGGGAACAAAACCCATCAAGCTACGCATCATTCCTTCTGGCAGCATCTTAAGCAATTTATCTACAGATCCAAGTTTTTCCATCTGTTTTAATTGCATACGATAATCTTCCAACGTAAAACGATCTTCCATCATTTTTTGTTGGAGTGCCATTGCTTCGTCTTCGTCAACTTCTTGTTGAACTTTTTCAATTAAGGTGAGCACATCACCCATACCCAAGATACGTTGAGCGACACGATCAGGGAAGAATGCATCTAAAGCATCATATTTTTCACCAACACCAACAAATTTAACTGGTTGGCCTGTAACTACTTTAACAGAAAGTGCTGCACCACCACGAGCATCACCATCCATTTTAGTTAAAATAACTCCAGTGATACCAATACGATTATGGAATTCAGAAGCACTTTTAACCGCGTCTTGACCAGTCATTGCATCAGCAACAAAAAGGATCTCTACTGGTACTAGTTCACGTTTTATGTTACTAAGTTCTTCCATTAGCTGATCATCAATATGCAAACGACCAGCAGTATCAACCATCAATGTATCATACCCTAGTTGTTGTGCATGTTTATAAGCAGCACGACAAATTTCTAGAGGGTCATTTAACTCTGGAGCTTCAAAAATAGGTTGACCTATATCTTTAGCGATAACTGCCAGTTGATCGCGAGCGGCAGGACGATAAACGTCTACAGATACTAATAAAGGGTGACGGCTTTGGTTTTTAGCTAAAAATTTAGCCAATTTACCTGTAGAAGTAGTTTTCCCTGAGCCTTGTAGCCCAACAATCATAACAACATTAGGGCTACGTTGGGTAAAGACTAAGCGGGAACTACTACCGCCAAGAATTTCTACTAATTCATCGTAAACAAGCTTAACTACTTGTTGTTCAGGTGAAAGAGACTCTAGGACTTTTTGCCCAATAGCTTTTTCCTTCACTGTTTCAACAAATTGTTTTACTACCTTAAAGTTTACATCTGCTTCTAGTAGGGCAATACGGATTTCACGCATTGCTATATCGATATGTTCAGCCGTAAGTTGATCCTGACCACGCAGGTTCTTTAAGGCTTTCTTTAACTTATCGGAAAGTGCATCAAACATGCTCATGCTGCTAGTACCAATATTATATTTTGATTTATTCTTGCTGTTGAAGACAAAACGACAAGGTAGCCGCTTTTTTAATTGTTGTCAAGACCACGATACGTGTTTTATAACTTTATTTTTCTTAGCGTTTTACCTATATCCAACTAAACTATTTTATTAGAATTAAAAATACTGCCTAAATCATTCATTTAAGTGAGACAAAGTATTTGCAAATCAATTAGTTTACCCGTAATATCACCAGATACCTATATTTTTCAGCTATAGATAATTTGGAGGATATATGCCATCACTAAATTTACATTTAAAAGATAATTCCATTTTAACAAAATATCGTATATTAACGCTAGCATTCGCACTTGCAGCTAGTAGTTTAATAGTGGGTTGTAGTAAAACTGCTACTGCTCCAGCAAATGCTAAACTAGCTACTAATACTACTTCTAGTGATTCTTCTGCAAGCAGTAGTGGTCATAGTGAAGCTAAGCCAGGGGATCCTCAATCTTCATTAGAACTCTTAATTCAAGGCAATGAACGTTATGTAAGCGGTAGTTTTCAACCTCGTGATTTAAGTAAAGCGAAACTAGAAGAATTATCTAAGGGGCAGCACCCTCATACAATTATAGTTACTTGTTCTGATTCAAGGGTTTCTCCAGAATTACTTTTTGACCAATCGCAAGGGGATATTTTTGTTATTCGTACAGCAGGTAATGTATTAGATAAAGCTTCTATGGGAAGTATTGAATATGCAGCCGAACATTTGCACTCATCTTTGATTATGGTTGTTGGCCATGAAAAATGTGGTGCTGTTACAGCAGCTACTACAGATGAACCTGCTGGTGGTAACATTCAATACGTAGTAAATGAAATTAAGCCTGCAGTAGCAAAAGCTAGAAAGCTTGGTGGTGATCTAGTTGCTAAATCTGTAGATGAGAATGTTAAATTAGTAGTAGAAACATTGCCTGGGCGTAGTCAAATCTTATCTAATTTGATAAGAGAAAATAAGTTAAAGATTGCTGGTAGTACTTATAGTATTTCTTCTGGGAAAATAAATATAATATCTGGGCTTGATGAGTCTCCTATTGTAGAAGAAAAAAAAGATGAAACGAAACCACAAAAGAAAGGTTAATTTTTAGCTCAAAGTCATGAGATAAAATAAATTAACTAAATGCGAAATTTTGCAATAAACACTGCGATTGAAGCAGGTAAAATTCTACAAGACTACTTTGGTCGCAAATTTACGGTTAGCCATAAAGGGCAAATTGATTTAGTAACCGAAGTCGACCTGCTTTCAGAAAAATATATTAAAGAGCAAATAGCCTCTCACTATCCTAAACATCAAATACTTGCTGAAGAAGGGGGCTTTACAGCCGCCGCATCGGATTATCGATGGATTGTCGATCCTTTAGATGGCACAACAAATTATGCACATGGCTATCCGATTTTTTGTGTTTCAATCGCTCTAGAACAGGCTGGAAAACTAGTTTTAGGAGTAGTTTATGATCCTACACGAGATGAGCTTTTTGTTGCTGAAGTAGGTGTGGGATCAACGCTTAACAATCGTCCAATCCATGTTTCTGAAACAGCTTTACTAAAAGATGCTTTACTAGTAACAGGTTTTCCCTACGATATAAAAACTACACAAAAAAATAACTTAAACTACTTTTCGCGTTT
>JAHFUF010000456.1 GCA_023265235.1 Blastocatellia bacterium | reverse complement strand
TTTAACTTTGATAGTAGCCCTAAAAATGGTGTATTTAGGAATGGTATGAAGTTGATACTAGGGCAATCAGGCTCAGGTAAATCAGCTTTTCTTAATAGTCAACGTATTGAGCTTTTACTTAACTGTTGGGGAGTAACAGTAGATTTTAAGACATCTACAATTAGATTAATTGAGACTGTAGGAGGGGTGTTAGTTGATATTACTAAACCAGAACAGACTAAAGGTTTAGGTTTGTTTGCTATTAGGCCACAACTAGGAGAAGTTTTTGGTAAACAAGAATTGAATGAATATGGACTGCCCAAAGAAAGAATAGCCATTGTAAAAGAAATGTTGGCTGTTTTCTGTATGGATAACCCATTAGCAGACGATCCAGTGCCACTACCTGCAAGACAGGTAGCAGTTCTATCTACAGCAGTAGAAATGACCTATGCCAGGTTGGTAAGAATGAATCCAACTATTGATGATTTTATTTTTACTTTAAAAGCAACTCCAGGAGAGCAAAGACCATTAGCATTAGATTTAGCCGATAGATTAGACCTTTTTGCCAAAAACTCACAGCTAGGATATTGGTTAAATGATCGTAGTGATCCACTGCCTATAAATAACTATGTGGTATTTGAGTTTGGAGCGGCCAAAAACAACCCAAGGCTTAGATTAGTAGCAGCAATGGCACTAGTACAATACGTCGATAGATTTATTAACTACAATCCATCTATTGCTAAGTTTTTTGACGTTGATGAGCTAGGAGAAATAGCTAAAGAGAGAGTTTTAGCTGAGGTAATAGATAGGCTTATTCGCACAGCAAGGAAGAACCAAACTGTTGTTACAGTTGCTAGCCAAGATCCAAGAGATTTTGATAGCAGCGACAAATTGAGAGCAATTGAAAGCAGTTGTGAAATTAAATATATCTTTGAAACCCAAAACCCATTAAAAACAGCAGAGTTTTTGGGGCTTACTCAAGGACAATATAAAGCTATAAGTAGTTTACGTCCTGCAACAAAAGACTATAGCGAGTGTTTATTAACATATCGCAGTCCACAACCAGGAGGAGGTTCAGCACTACTTAGAATAACTTATTCACCATTGGAAGCAAGATTAGTTGCTGGTGCAGGTAATGAAATAGCTACTGTTCAAGAAGCTTTGGCAGATGCTAGGGCAACAGGTTTACCATTAGATCCTAAGCTTTTAGCAGCAATTGAAATGCCTGCTTTAACTGGTCGTGGTGTATCTGTAACACAACAAACGGTTAATAAATTAGCTCAGCAACAAACTACTAATCAATTACAACAAAAAATTGCTAACTAATAAATCAATAAAATCAATAAAACTAATATCTTAGAAAGGAGATACATTAATGAAAACAGAACAAATTAATCTAGATAACCTAGATAATGCAGATAAACAGAGTGATAAAACCTTAGATGCTAATGAAGCTACTCAAAGGACATCACTATCAAGTTCATCGGGTTCACAGGGCTATAGTGCTAGGTTGAAGCTAGGTGTAGCTATTGCTTTAATGTTGTGCTTTTCAGCTACAGGGTTTGGTCAGTTACTTGTACATGACCCTAAGCACATGGTTCAAAACGTCATTGAGTTTGGGAAGAATCTTAACGAGTTAAGGCGACAGCAAACTTATAGAGAACTGATGGATGGGGCATGGAAAGACCCATTAAAGCTAGTAAAAATAACTAACTCAACCCTAGCAGCGTTGGGGGTAGATACAAACCAATTAGGTTGGTTAAATGATAATTTTCGTAATGAAAAAGCAGTACGTGTTGCTAGCCAATCTATTGACGAGCTAAAAAAGGTGATGAAGGGTGATATAAAAGCAGGTGAAAATATTGCCCAGACCATTCAAGAAGTTTATGGGGACATTCCAGTTACAAGGAGGGGAGCGCAAGTGCGCTTGGCTTATGATACAGTTTCAGGGGTACTAGCTAATTCTGGTGATACTAATAAAGCCATAAAGGAAATGTTAGAAAACTCTGAAAAGATCCAAAAGAAGCTAGAAGATGGTAACTTAGTCAATGGTGATAGAGAACGATTAAAAGGCCAACAAGAAAACCTTCAATTACGCGCCCAAATCCTTAACCTACAGCAAATTAGCTATACAAATCAATTACAGGCTCAGAATGTGGCAATGAAGGCAGCACAAGAAGCTCGTCAGGAACAAGAACGCTTACGCGCACGCTCAGGGATGCTTGGAGCGAGTGGTGCAGTAGCCTTTTCCCCTGCTGGTAAGGAAATAGAGGGACAAGAATAAGCTCACTGAATTTGATAATTTGACAGATTTTGACAGATTTTGACTCAATCTGGCTCAATCCCAGAGCTTAAGAGCTTAAGAGCTTAAGAGCTTAAGAGCTTAATCAGATTGTTATTATTGGTGATAGGTGGTTTTAGATGTTCAATAGTTTTTATCAGCTTAATAAGCCAAATAGAGTAAAAAGCTTAAATCAGTTTATTAAGCTTTCTTTTAAGTCTCTTATTATTGAACTAAATAAGGGACAAACGAAAGATAAATAAGGAGTAGTTTATGTTAAATGTAGTAGCTCTACTAGCAATGTTTCAAGTACCTGGAACACAAGCAACTATCCCAGGTATTCCACCAGACTTTTTTAGCCCTGATGCGGGAAAGTTGGTACTTGAGCTTTATGATAAGATATTTACTGATGCAAGAATAATGGCTGTGTATCTACTAATTGTAACATTTGGGATTTATCTAATTGATAAGGTATATAAAAACCAACTTAACTTTAACATGATTGTGGTAAATGTAATTGGTACTGCATTATTACTAGTAGCAATAAATCCAATCTTTCAATACACATTAGAACTTGGTACTGGTATTGCTTCTGACATAATGAGTCCTAAAGAAATAGTAGAGTTAAATAAAGAATACTCTGATGCTGCTAAGGCTCAAGACCAAGCCAAAGAGAATAAGTTGATAGATTTAGCTGGTATTGGATCTTTTCTAAAAACACTAAATAGTTTTCTTGGCTTAGCTCTAGGAGATGCTATTTGGGGAGGGGTTTACAGCATAATTGCAATACTTTATCTCTTAAGCATCCAGGTAGTAATGCTACTATGGAAGACATTTGCGCTAATACTCTATTTGTTTGCTCCAATATGTTGTGCTTTTGGGGTTATTCCTGGGTTTGGTACAAGAATAGTAGCTAGTTGGTATGGTGCAGTATTTCAACTAAGTGCTTGGCAGATATGGATTGCTCTATGTAGCAAATTTGTTAAAGAAGCAGATATTCTATTTTTTCAATCATTAATTGGCAAAGGGCTTACAGGCTTTGATCCTAGAGAGCAATTTAATGCCATTGTTTTAGCCTTGCTCTTTATAATCCTTAACTTTGCTGGCCCCGTAATTGTTAGTCTACTTTTCCCTACATCAAGGTTTATTGCTGGAGCAACTGGAGCAATTGCTTTGGTTGCTAATAGTCTAGCAAATATACCCAAGTCATTTAAGTAGCTGATGTTATTGAGTAGGAAGCCTTTTATTTACTTTGTTTAGGGTTGGTCAGAAAAACACTGTTTGTTTAATGAAAAACACTGTTTGTTTAATCTTTGATTCAAAATGTTGGTAACAAATAAGCACTTGATAAAGCAATAGCAATAGAAAAGGAGAATAAAAATGGGGTTGATAAAGAAAAAACAAGAGCTAGTTACTGTTGGTGGTGGAGTGACAGATAATGGGCAAGCACAAGTACTAAATGCTGATTCACCAGAAGAATCAGTTCGCTCCTATTCTGGTAATGCAGAGTTAAGACATGGCTATCAAGTGTTAAAACTACTATTTGTACTACAGCTAGTAGTTTTCATTATAACATTTTGTTATGGACAAGCATCTTGGACAAAACATTCTAATTATTTGGCAGAACGCCAATATGTGGTTTATGAAGTAGCACCAGATGGGACAACTACGGTCAAACCTTCTACTATGTATCAACCAAAAGAACCATCTGACCAGCAAATTAGGCATCAAGGAGGGATGTTTATCTACTGGCTAGTTAGTGCTGGTAGTGATGATGTAGCGCGTTGTTTAGGAGAAGCTAGACAATTGCTTCATCAAGACCTGGTGCCTAAATTCGATGAAATATCTAACCTGGTCACATCAGGATTTAAGCAAGTACAAAAGGTGTATCGTCGAGTTGAAAATCTACAAGTAAGAATGCTAACAGCCGATGAATTAGCAAAAGGAACTAGTAACGACCGTTACCATGTTTTAGTAACAGGCAAAGTGTTTACCTACACTGCTGACAGTAAGTTAGCTGCTACTCGTGAGTTTTCCTATCACGTAGAGTTAGTTCCGATACAAGAGAGAACAGACTGGAACCCTTATGCTTTATTGGTCAAAGATTTTGAGGAAACAAAACCAGTAGCTAAAAAAACTACTGATGCTAACGCTAAATAGTGACCAAGTGACCAAGTGACCAAGTGACCACTAGGAGGAATGGAGAAATGGAGAAATTGTTATGAGAAGGATATTGAGAACTCGACTAACAAGCACATTAGCAAGTAGATTAACAAACCCATTAAGAGGTGCATTAAAACAAACAATTTGGGTAGTAATAGTTGCTTTAATCTTGACCAGCACTAGTAATGCACAAGGGAAAAGTAAAGCTGTTACTAAGCCAACAGCTACAGCCGCCACAGTACAGCCATTTAGCCTAGAGATAGATGATAATGCTACTCGTAGAGGGGTGATGATAACCCTAGCAGTAAATTCATTTACAATAATTCGTTGTCCTAAACCACCATTACAAATTATTCCAGGTAATGAAGAAGCGGTAGTTTGGAGAGAAACTTTACCTGGACAAACAGACCTTTATATTAGTGCTACTATACCTAATGTTACTAGCAATTTAATCCTAGAGTTTGAGAATGCAAAA
>JAHFUF010000026.1 GCA_023265235.1 Blastocatellia bacterium | reverse complement strand
TCTGAAATGGGAAAATCAACAAAAAGAATGTTTTTTTCTTCAAAATTTCCATGTTTAGTAACCCCATAAAATTCAATAAAAACTGCTGCTTGCTGTCCAAGGATTTTTTCTATTTCTTTTTTGTCCCAAACATAAAACTTACCTTCTACACCTTCGCTATCTGCATCTAAAGTGGAATAGAACCCACCTTTAGAATCAGTCATTTCTGTTATTACCCAATCTAGTATTTCTTCTGTAATTTGCTTATAATATTTATTTCCTGTTGCTTGATAAGCTTGTAAGTAGGCTTGACTAAGCAAAGCATTGTCATAAAGCATTTTTTCAAAATGAGGGACAAGCCATTTTTCATCAGTAGAATAACGAGCAAAGCCCCCTGCTAAATGGTCATAGATTCCTCCTCTAGCCATTTTATCTAGGGTAATTTCAACCATTTCTAAAGCCTCATGCTCTTTAGTGCTAGCAAAAATTCTTAGTAAAAAGCTTAGGTTCATTGGTTGAGGAAACTTAGGAGCACGACCAAAACCACCATTACGGCTATCAAAATTAGTCGCCAAACTATGGTAAGCCTTACGTAAAATATCTGTAGATAATGCTGAATCATTAGGAATAAAGTTATTCATCGACTCAATTTCTTCTAAAACTTCGTGTCCTGCTTGATCTAGGCGGCTACGTTCGCTAGGGTTTTGATAAGCATTTGCTATAGCTGTCAATACTTTAGGAAATCCTGGCATATTATAACGATCTTGAGGAGGAAAATAAGTACCACCAAAAAACGGTCTACCATCAGGAAAAAGAAACACTGTCATTGGCCAACCACCGTGACGAGTCATTAACTGTACAGCACTCATATAAATATGATCTAAATCTGGTCGTTCTTCTCTATCCACTTTTACACAAACAAAATTACCATTCATCAATTTAGCAATTTGAACATTTTCAAAAGACTCTCGCTCCATCACATGGCACCAGTGACAAGCAGAGTAGCCAATTGAAAGCAAAACTGGTTTATCTTCTTTTTCAGCCTGTTCAAAGGCTTCTGGACACCAAGGATACCAATTTACAGGATTATGGGCATGTTGTAGTAAATAAGGGCTAGTTTCATTAATTAACTGATTTGTAAACTTATGTTCAGACACAAATTTGTCCTCTCCAAGAAAATTTTTCCATCTAGTTGGCAAGAATCTTAAAATGAAGTTATTCATAAGACTAGAATAAGCCGCAAAATTACTCCTACTATTATTATCTTCTGCTATTTTACCTATAATACTACTTAATCGTTGTTCAGCAAGACCTGTCCAAGAAAGTTTAATCACTTGAGCCTCGCAGAAAATTTTTCCTCGACCTCTTGTTGACTAATTAATTTTCCTTCAGTAATTTGTGCTTCAGCAGTTCTTATATCCTCTAATAATTCAAGTCTTTCCATTAAAGCCTCATAAACACTCACATCTAAAAGTATAGCAGCACTTTTTCCTTGCTTAGTAATTACTAAAGGTCTTCCTGTTTTATGCACTTGTTCAATACAAGCGGTTATACTTGCTCTAACTTCTGCTAATGGTTTTATATCTGTTTCTAGGTTTACTTTTAACATAATCTATTCCTTTCTGAAATTACGATATTATGTACTTTATTTTGTACAATATCAACATACTTTTTTACAATTTTCAGATGCTATTGAGATAAAACCTACTGGTTAGAGTTGTTAGTTAGGAGATGATAACCCTATAATTGCCAGCATGAAATCACTTCAAGGCATTTTTAGCGCGATAGTCACACCATTTGACAGTAGTGGTCAATTGGACATCGAAGCATTAAAGGCTAATTTCTCTCTTTGGAACAAAACTGGCCTAGCAGGTTATTTAGTATTAGGTTCAACTGGTGAGGTAGTTCACCTAGATGAAAAAGAAAAGCTTACAGTTTTAGCTGCTGCTCGTGAGTCAATTCCTGCTCATATGCCAATGATTGTTGGTACTGGTATGCACTCTACTGATGCAACTGTTGCCTTTACTAAGCTAGCCGCTCAATGTGCAGCAGATTATGCCCTAGTAGTTACTCCACATTATTTTAAAAGCTCAATGACACCAGCAGCATTAACTAACTACTATTATAAAGTGGCTGATACTAGCCCAATTCCTGTTTTACTCTATAGCGTACCGCAATTTACAGGAATTGCACTTTCACCAGAACTAATTGCCAAACTAGCAGAACATCCCAATATTGTTGGAATTAAAGATAGTTCTGGCGATATGCGAGTTCTAATACAAACCATTAGCCTAGTAAAACCTGAGTTTAGTGTGTTAACAGGTAGCGCGCCTATTCTCTATCCTGCATTAATAATTGGTGCTCAAGGAGCAATTCTTGCAGTTGGTAACTTTGCAGCTAAACTTTGCTATGAGATCTTTCAAGCCTTTTGTTCTCAACAAGCTGAAACTGCCCGAAATCAACAACTAAAGCTTTTAACTCTATCTGAACAGATTGCTAGTCGTTATGGTGTTGGCGGCATCAAGTATGCAATGGATATTTTAGGTTATCGTGGTGGAACAGTTCGTAGTCCATTGTTAATGCCAGACCAGACTGCTCAAACAGCAATTCAAGCAATGTTAAATAGTTTTCAATCTTAAAATCTTTTAATTAAGAAAAAGGATGTTTTGTGAGTTCTCCCTTACCTAATACTACCGACAATCAATTATCTGCCTCCCAAATACCATTTACACAAATCCATAATAGCTCAAAGCTATTTTTACATTATCTTTATGATTACAAAGCAATAACCCCGTTTTATCCTTCACTTGAATCTAATAATTTAATTAATAATATTTTATCCAAAACCTCATCGGTTATCAGACGGACATATCAAAGAAATTTTGTAGCTAATACTTTGTTAGAGCAAAATCAGGAGTTTGGTTGTTCAGAAAAAACTTTACAAAATATTGAACTACTTAGAGATCCTAGTACAGTAGCAATAGTCACAGGCCAACAAGCAGGTCTTTTTGGTGGCCCACTTTATACAGTTTATAAAGCACTTACAGCCATTAAACTCTCACAAGAATTAAACCTTCAAGGACAAAAAGCCATTCCTGTTTTTTGGATCGCAAGCGAAGATCATGACTATGAGGAAGTCTCTTATTTACAAGTAATTAATCGTGAAGGACAGTTAAACACAATAAAACATAAAGCTATCGGTGACTTAGGTAGCTCTTCAGTAGGGCATTTGTCTATTGCTTCAGAAATATCCGAAAACATAACAGAATTATTTTCTAGCCTTCCTCAGTCAGAGTTTATTGAACAACTAGAAAAAGACTTACAGAGTGCCTATAGGGAAAAAACAGGATATGCCAAAGCTTTTGGACAAATAATTACCAACTTGTTTTCTCAATATGGTTTAGTGCTATTAGACCCTCTAGACGTTAAGCTAAAACAAATAGCCACACCAATTTTTGAGCAAGCAATTAACAAATCAGGGGAAATTGCTCAAGCTCTGGTTGGTCGTAGTCAAGAGTTACAATCTAGAGGCTATCACGCACAGGTTTACACCAGTCCTGATATGGTAACATTCTTTACATTAGAAAATGGTCATCGAAGTGCGTTACGCTATCAAGAAGGTAATTTTACGCTAAAACATAGTGACATTACGCGAACTAAAGAAGACCTCTTATCACAGCTTAAAGCTGACCCATCAAGATTTAGTCCTAATGTTATGTTACGCCCTATTGTACAAGATTACTTATTACCTACAGCCGTTTACATAGGTGGCCCGGCTGAAGTAGCTTATTTTGCTCAAATAAGTGCTATTTATCCTTTTTTCCCTGTAAGTTTTCCAGTAATACTACCTCGTAATAGTCTTAGCATTGCTCCAACTCGTGATAGTAATTTACTGAAAAAATGGGGTTTAGAGTTTGAAGATCTTTTTCTAGGATTAGACCTAGTTAAGCGCAAAGTTTTAGAAAACAATCTAGATCAAGAAACTGTCAAAATTTTTGATGAAACTACTCAAGTTTTTCAAGCTCAATTAGACAAGCTACAAAACTCGTTGGTTAAAATCGACCCTACTTTAGCAGAAGCATTAAAAGGTGGGAAAGAAAAAATCTTCTATCAAATCAATAACTTGCAAACTAGGTTTATTAATAATAATGCTAAACGAGAAGAAACTTTAATAAAACAAATCGAGCGTGTTTTTCATTTACTTTACCCAAACAAAAACCTACAGGAACGCGAGCTAAGCGTTTATCACTTTCTAGCTAGATATGGGTATAAATTCATTGATTTGCTTTATCAACATATTAATCCAGAGAGTAAAAATCATTCAATTTTGTATACTTAACAAACAAGTAATGTTTATTAATCTCTATCTTATGCCCCATCGGGGCAAATGATAATAGGCCGCTCATTTATGGGTGGCCGTTGGGTAATTACTTATTCCACCCTTGGCGACCGATCATTTTTACAAAAACCACTCCACCATGATCTTCTGTTATTGAGCCTTGTTGGGTTTTACGTACACGAATTAAGCGTTGGTCTTGTTCTGTGCCAATAGGTAAAACTAGGTTGCCGCCAACTTCTAGTTGTTCTACTAGTGCATTAGGAATTTCTGGTGCAGCGGCGGCGGCTAAAATCCCACGATAAGGAGCATGTTCTGGCCAACCTAAACTTCCATCAGAACAGCGCATTATCACATTATCAATGTTAAATTGCCTAATTCTAGCTTTAGCTAAACGTGCTAATTCCTCAATTCGCTCAATAGAAAAAATTAACCCTGCTATATGAGATAACACAGCCGTTTGATAACCTGATCCTGCTCCTACTTCAAGCACTCGATCTTTTTTAGTCACTTCTAGTAATTCTGTCATCCGCGCTACCATATATGGTTGGGAAATAGTTTGACCACCAGGGATTGGTAAAGGATGATCACCATATGCTTTACACGTAAGAGCTTCTTCTACAAACAGATGCCTAGGAACACTAGCCATAGCCTTTAACACTCGTTCATCACGAATACCACGACTACGCAAGGAATTAATCATGCGTTGACGAGCAAAATGGTAAGGGTCTGTGGATACAAAACTCATAAATTAATACTTAATACTTTAATATAGGTGTTCTGGATTTTCTGTACTATCTAGTTTGCTTAAATCGTCTACTTTGTCCTGTTTATAAACCTTTAACCAATGAGCGTCCCATTTTTCTAATTCTCCTAAATGAGCATAATTAGTCATATCGTTTTTTATTGGAGTAATAGAAACAAGCCCTTGTTTTATTGCGGCAAAGTCTGTCCCAGCGTGTTGTTCCCAAGCGATTTTCCCATATCCTACCCAATAATAAGGACGATTACGAGGATCATGACCAACCAAAATTTCTGTTCCAGCAGTCCTAGTAGCTTGTCTAGTAATAGCAATCCCTTTGATTGGGCCGCGAGGAACATTAACATTTAGTAAAGTTCCTCGTGGTAATCCAGAATTAAGTACTTTACTAGCAATTTCCTTAGCAACTTGTGCTGCATATTGGAAATCATAACGCTCGCGTCCAGCTAAAGAAACAGCAATTGAGGCTATACCGTAAAATGCACCTTCCATTGCCCCAGCTACCGTCCCTGAATAATGAATATCATCACCTAAGTTTGCACCTCTGTTGATTCCTGAAACTACTAGATCTGGTAGAGTGTTATTCATTAAGATGTTTATTGCTAATACTACACAATCTGTAGGAGTGCCTGTAACAGCATAGCGATCTTCGTCACGTTTTTCTATCCTAAGAGGGGAATGCAGGGTTAGAGAATGAGAAACTGCTGTCATATCTGTGCTAGGAGCAACCACTATTATTTCACCTAATGTAGATAGACTATCAGCTAAAGCCTTAATACCCTCAGAATCTATTCCATCATCGTTAGTTACTAAAATTTTTGGCATAATAAAAACTAAAACGAGGCGCGAAAACAAGATTTTAACTTGCCTCGCGCCTCAGGTCTTAAAGTATCAGAAATTTATCGGGATGACTGGATTCGAACCAGCGACCTCACGCACCCCAAGCGTGCACTCTAATCCAGACTGAGCTACACCCCGAGTTAAGTCGTTTTTTTATTTGGCCGTGATTATTGCATCACGAGAAAGCCTTGTCAATAAACCTTGCAGATCCTGTCTTATCTGGCGTAGCGCAACTTTTTGCTCTGTAGTTAAAAGAGGTTTTGTTTGTGTTGTGCTAAGAGCAACCGCAATTTCAACTGGCTGATTTGCTATTTCCTTAAGTGGCTCTACTTCGGCAACTACTAGTGGCTGAGCTATTATTGTTTCAACCTTTATTTCAGGGATCATTTCTACAACTTCTGGTGCTACTACTTTTAGCTTAGCTCCTCCTCTTACTTCTGAAGCTAGTTTCTTTTTTGCCCCAGCAATAGTAAATCCTTCGTCATAAAGAAGTTGTTTGATACGAAAAACCACTTCTACATCTTTACGGCGATAAGTACGCTGACCAGCGCGATTTTTTTGTGGGGTTAAAAGAGGAAATTCTGATTCCCAATAGCGCAAAACATGTGGTTGAACATCTATCAAATCACAGACTTCACCTATTTTGAAAAACAATTTATCTGGTATAGACTTTACTGGATAGATTCTTGCCTTTTCCATAAACACCACCTAGAAAGCTGCCTTTTAATATCTAGCTTTAAATTAAAGATTGCAAGATGATAAATGTCTAACTTAAGCTTTAGGAGTTAGCACAAATAAATTTAATTAATAAAATTAAGGAAGCTTGTTATTTAGGTTAAATAAAACTGCTGACTATGTTACGACTTTCTTATAAAAGTGTCAACCATCAAACAAGACTAAACCACTACCTTTCCCTAAGTTAGGGCGAAATCGTTACTAGTAACTTTGCTAATAATAGCTCTTTTTACTCGGTAAAGTGTGCCTTGCTTATGTTGGTAAGAAATATGTTTCCTGCTAGAATGACCAGTTTTGTTTATTACCCTTAAATTTTATATTAACCGACCTAATTTTAACGAAATAAGGAAAAAGTATTATGAGTTATAAAATACTTGTTTGCGGTAACCTTTCTGAAACAGGAATGAAAATTTTAGAGCAAGCTGATGGTATTGAATTAGACCGTAGAGGAGAGCTAAAAGAAGAAGAATTGCTCGAAATTATTGCTAACTATGATGGTGTTATCGTAAGAAGTGATACAAAAATTACTGCCCCAGTTATTGCTATAGGAGATAAATTAAAAGTTCTTGGTCGTGCTGGTACAGGTGTTGACAATATTGATGTTATAGCAGCTACTCAACGTGGTATTGTCGTAATGAATACTCCTGGTGGAAATACTGTTACTACTGCTGAACATGCCCTAGCCTTGATGGTTTCTTTAGCACGTAATGTTGCTCAAGCTACTGCATCAATGAAGGCTGGCAAGTGGGAAAAGAAAAAGTTTAGTGGGGTTGAACTACTAGATAAAGTACTAGGGATTGTTGGAATGGGACGTATTGGAAGCATAGTAGCCTCACGCGCAATTGGTTTTGGAATGCGCCCAATTTGTTTTGATCCTTACTTAACCCGTGAAGCCGCAGCTAAACTCAACGTTGAATTGGTTTCCTTAGATGATCTCTATGCCCGCGCAGATTTTATTACTGTACATACCCCGATGACAACAGAAACTAAAAATATTATTAACAAAGATGCCTTTGCAAAAATGAAAAATGGTGTACGTGTTATTAACTGCGCTCGTGGCGGACTAATTAATGAAAACGATCTCTTTGACGCGATCAAAAGCGGTAAAGTCGCTGGTGCTGCACTAGATGTTTTTGTTGAAGAACCTGTTTCTGCTGATCATCCATTACTAAAACTTGATCAAGTAATCTGTACCCCTCATTTAGGTGCTTCTACTGCCGAAGCCCAAATTAATGTTGCAGTTGCGATTGCTGAACAAATGAGAGATTTCTTTGCTACAGGAACTATTCGCGGTGCAGTAAATGCCTCTTCTGTAAACCCAGAGGTCTTAGCACAAGTTAAACCATATATTGAACTTGGAGAAAAAATTGGCTCATTTCAAGGACAAGCTTTTGGCCATAATGTGAAAAAAATTCACATTGACTACTCTGGTGATGTTGTGGAATATGACGTAAAACTTATTACTCAAGCTATTTTAGTTGGACTACTTGCACCTACAAGCGAACGGGTAAACTTTGTTAATGCTGCTTTAGTAGCAGAAGAGCGTGGGGTTCGTATTAGTGAAGCTCGTTCTCGTCGTGCTACAGATTTTGCTAGTATGGTTGAAGTAACTATGGAAACTGAAGAGCAACAGAGCCGCGTAGCTGGAGCACTATTAGGTGAAAAAGACCTGCGTATTGTACGTGTAAATGGTTTTAACCTAGAAGCAATTCCTAAAGGCCATATGCTACTTTGTACCAATAGAGATGTCCCAGGTGTATTAGGTAAATTCTGTAGCCTGCTAGGTGAAAATAACATAAATATTGGGCGACTTTACTTAGGGCGTAAAGAAGTAGGTGGTACAGCTATTATGCTTAGTCAAATAGATACTTCTGCTAGTGATGAACTTATTTCTGCACTTGCTCAAATGCCAGACATTATATCTGCCAAACGTGTTTACCTAGCTTAGGTAGGGGCAGACCTATGTGTCTGCCCTTCTTAGATTGAAAGCAATGTGGGGCAGATACATAGGTCTGCCCCACATTGCTAAATCACTGTTCCATCAGGGATTGTGGCATTTTTTGCTACAATTACAATCCCTTCACGAATATAATAATTGTCCCCATCATGGTGTACCAGTCCTTTTTCATTAAGAATCCGAACATTGGAGCCAATACGAGCATTAGAATCAATTATTGATTTACGAATTATTGTTCCTTCGCCAATACCAACCCAAGGAATACCATTACGGCGGTCGCGATCTAGTTCTTCTAGGGATTGATAAACCTCTGAACCCATTATCATAGTGTTTTCAATCCTAGTTCCACCACCAATACGACAACGCAAGCCTATAATACTTCTTTCAATATAAGCCTCATTAATAATACAACCATCGGAAATTATTGCTTCACGAACCTTACACCCACGCATTTTAGTTGCAGGTAAGTAACGAGGACGTGTGTAAATTGGTGCATTAGCATCAAAAAAATTAAACTTAGGTAGTATTCCAGTCATATCAAGGTTAGCACGATAGAAAGCACTTATTGTCCCTATATCTTCCCAATAACCATCAAAAAGAAAAGCCTGAACATTATAATCTTTTATTACTGCTGGAATAATGTCCTTGCCAAAGTCAACATAACTACTGTTTTCATTAAGCAGTTTTTCTAAAAATGGCCTATTAAAAATGTAAATTCCCATAGAGGCTAAATAAGGTCGTTCAAGAGCTTCTTCCGAAGTTAGCCCAAATACAGTAGTGTCAACCCTCATAGCTTTTAGAGCATCGCCTTGGGGTTTTTCTGCAAATTCAATAATGCGTCCTGATGAATCTGCTTTTAATAATCCAAATTCGCTAGCTTCTTTTTCTACTACTGGAATTACTGAAACTGAGACATCTGCTTTTGTAGCGCGATGACGGGCGACAAAATCACGATAATCCATCCTATAAAGATGATCTCCAGACAAAATTAACATTAGCTTTCCACTAGGATCCGTAAAATGTCGTAAGTTTTGCCTTACGGCATCAGCAGTTCCTTGGAACCAACTAACATTTTCTGGTGTTTGTTCTGCGGCTAAAATCTCTACAAATCCATCAGAAAACGCACTAAATCGATAAGTTCGGCTAATATGGTGGTTAAGTGAAGCAGAATTAAATTGAGTTAATACATACATCTTAATGATATCAGAATTTATACAATTACTAACAGGTATATCAATGAGGCGGTATTTTCCTCCTAGTGGTACGGCTGGTTTAGAACGTTCTTGTGTAAGTGGGAACAATCTAGTACCTTGGCCACCACCTAAAATCACCGCAAACACATCTCTCATAGTCTTATTTTCTCCTCTTGCGGTTGGAATATGGTAAATAAACTCGTTATATGGTAAATAAACTCGTTTGAAGCTGGCGAAAAAATTATAATACCGTTTAAGGTAAATATGCTAACCAACTAAAGCCTTTTATTTATCCTAGACAACTTAAAGAAATTTTTAGGAGACAACTTTGCCAACCAATATAGTGATATCTGATGATATTGAAGTAACCCAAATGGAAGGAGAGGCTATAGTTGCACTAGAATCTGCTGTTATTGCTACTGGGCTGCCATCTCCACACAATCTTACTGCTGCCTATCGTTGTCAAGCTGCTATCCGCCTACAAGGAGCAAAACCTGCTACAATTGCAATTATTGGTGGTATTGCCAAAGTTGGTTGTACAACAGAAGAAATAGATGAACTAGGGATACGTGATGATATAGTAAAAACTAACCTTAGTAACTTAAGCGCAATTATGTCACAGGGTCGTTGGGGAGCTACAACAGTTTCTACAACTATGCATTTAGCAGCTTTAGCTAAAATCTCAGTTTTTTCCACAGGTGGAATTGGTGGAGTACATAGGGACGCAGAAAAATCCTTTGATATTTCCTCTGATTTAATGGCACTAGCTAAATACCCTTTGATTGTAGTTTGTGCTGGAGCTAAATCTATTCTAGACTTGCCACGCACAGTAGAAGTATTAGAAACTCTAGGAATACCTCTTATTGGTTATCGGACAGATGAGTTACCAGCTTTTTACTCTCGTACTAGCGGCATTAAACTTGATATTATCGCGAGTGAGCCATCAGATGTAGCACGAATTGCTAAAGAGCATTGGAATCTTGGTTTTAAGAGTGGGCTTTTAGTAGTAGTCCCTTTACCAGAAGCTCAAGAAATTCCTGCTCAAGAAATGGAAATTTTTTACCAAATCGCTATGGCAGAAGCAGAACGCGAAAAAATTCATGGTCGAGCCGTTACACCATTCTTACTAAGTAAAATGGA
Organism: Blastocatellia bacterium; assembly: GCA_023265235.1. Classification (GTDB taxonomy): domain Bacteria; phylum Acidobacteriota; class Blastocatellia; order Chloracidobacteriales; family JADJPF01; genus JADJPF01. Next base: position 5,932 of record JAHFUF010000026.1, on the reverse strand, counting down.
AGCACTTACTAATGGGCGATCTGTTACAACAAACATGGCTTTGCTTGAAAATAACGCTCGTGTGGCTGGAGCAATTGCCGTAGCATTAGCCCAACAACTTAAATAATAAGCAAAAAAGGTTTTAGCCTTTTTTAATGTAAATATTTGCCCTATAAGGGTAATTGATAATAGCCCAATACTTTAGCTGGGAACAGAATAGGTTTTAAAATTTATGGAAGTAAGTCAAGTATTAGAAAATATTGAAGATCCTACAACTCCTAACATTAGCTGCCCTTCTGTGGTGATTATAGGCCGTCCTAATGTAGGCAAATCTACACTATTCAATCGATTAACAGAAACTCGACGCGCCTTAGTAGCTGATATTCCTGGTCTTACTCGTGATCGTATTTATGGTCGTGTTCTTTGGACAGGTTATGAGTTTGAAATAGTTGATACAGGAGGTATTATCCCTGATGATGAAGCAGAAATACCTATTAATATTTTGCGTCAAGCTCGTGTAGCAATTGATAAAGCTAGCCTGATCCTTATGCTAGTAGACGCACGCGCAGGCATCACATCACTAGACGAAGAGCTAGCAGGACTACTTAGAGGATTAGGAAAACCTACCTTTGTAGTAGCAAATAAAACTGATGCTCAAAAAATTGAAAGTCATGCAGCAGAATTTTACTCTCTAGGGTTTAAAGAGGTTTTTGCTGTCTCTGCCGAACATGGCAATGGAACAGGGGAGCTTTTAGACGAGGTAGTTAAACTTCTACCTTTTCCAGAAAAAGAAAAACAAAAGGTTAAAGAAGTTAAAATTGCTATTATTGGACGCCCCAATGTAGGGAAATCTTCGTTAGTCAATCGCCTGCTAGGAGAAAATCGTGTTATTGTTTCTCCTGTTGCTGGCACAACTAGGGATGCAATTGACACTGTATTAGAACATGATTCTAACCGTTTTCGCATAATTGATACTGCTGGAATTCGTCGCAAAGGAAAAACTACTGAAGGGCCAGAAAAACTTTCTGTTGTAATGGCTAGAAAAAGTATTGAACAAGCTGATGTTGCCTTTTTATTACTTGATTCTGTAGAAGGTGCGACAGCTTTAGATGCTAACATTGCTGGTTATGCACATGAAGCAGGTTGTTCAGTAGTAATTGTAGTAAATAAATGGGACTTGATTGAAAAAGATACTTACACGGTAATAGAATATGAAAAAAACTTACGCGAAAAAATGAAGTATTTGGATTATGCTCCTGTTATTTTTATTTCTGCCCTTACAGGTCAACGAGTAATTAAGCTTTTAGATATTGCTGCTCGTGCCTATCAAGCACGTAATTCACGTATTACGACAGCAGAATTAAATCGGTTTTTTGAAAGTAATTTGGCTCAGCCTCGTGCTTCTACACCAAGTAAAAGTCAGCTTAAAGTACGCTATATTACTCAGGGAGGAATTGCACCCCCTACTTTTGTAGTTTTTACTAACACAACTCAAAAACGTCTACATTTTTCTTATGAACGTTATATAGAAAATCGTTTAAGAGAAGAGTTTGGCTTTTTTGCTACACCAATAAGGATTAAAGAAAAAGCAAAAACAAGTAATAAAAAATAAGGGCAACCAGTTTGCCTTTATTCTTTTATATGGGTCTGTCCTACAAGGTTTAACCTAAAAAGCAAAAGGGGAGGAAATAATTTCCTCCCCTTTTTAACTAGTTATGCCGGAGGGGGGACTTGAACCCCCACAGGTTGCCCTATACGCCCCTCAAACGTACGTGTCTGCCAATTCCACCACTTCGGCAAAATAACTAAAATCTATTTTATTTACTTACTGGCTTAGTGTCTTTACTACCTGTAGATGCATCAGCTTTTGGAGTTTTACCATCAACTGGCTTAGCTTTATCATCAGCTTTAGCTCCACTCTTGTCTTCTTTTACTTCACTGCTAGGAGTAACAGCAGGTGCTGGAGTAGCATTTGTTTGACCTGTTGATATAGGTGCTGGGCTAGCAAGAGGAGAAGCAAGTGGAATAGGAGAGGCTTTTGGAGCTAATGGATCTTTATCTAATTCTGTAGCAACAGAACCGCCCCCCAAAATATTTGGCAAGGAAAACATAAAAGCTAAAATCATAAAACCAACAGAGGCAACTAGGGTTACTCTAGCAAGAGTACTAGCAGCACTTCTTGGGCCAAAAGCACTTTGTGCAGCACCACCGCCAAGAGCCGAAGCTAAATCGCCTTTGCCCGACTGTAGTAAGACAGAGCCTATCAAAAACAGGCTACAAATCACAAACAAAGCTAATAATAACCAACTATACCAAAACATGAGTAAAATACTACCTAACTATTGAATTACCAATTATTTATAGTTTACGATTTGTGCAAAATTAGTAGCATCTAAGCTAGCACCACCAACTAAAGCACCATCAATATCTGATTCTGCCATTAGTACAGAAATATTATCAGGCTTAACACTACCGCCATAAAGAATTCGTATGTTTTCACTTAATTGATTACCCCAATTTTCAGCAATAAGACCGCGAATAAATTTGTGCATTTTTGCTGCAATTTCAGGGGTTGCGGTGCGTCCTGTACCAATAGCCAAAACCGGCTCGTAAGCGATGAGAATAAGCGAAAGTTCTTCGGGTGTCAAGCCACTTAATCCATCACGCACTTGTCGACCAACAACTATTTCCATCTGATCATTTTCACGTTCTGCTAGTCTTTCTCCAACACAAACAATTGGTGTAAGCCCAGCATTTAACGCAGCCCGAGTCTTTTTATTTACCACTTCATCAGTTTCTTGGTAATACTGGCGTCGCTCTGAATGCCCAACAATAACATAACTACAACCTAAGTCTTTTAGCATTGCCCCAGAAATTTCTCCAGTAAACGCGCCTTGTCCTAATTGATCGCAAAGATTTTGACCCGCAGTTTTTATATTTGATCCTTCCAAGCGATCATTAACAGTTTTTAATGCTGTAAAAGGAGGTGCAACAACTATTTCCGCATGATAGGAATTAACCACTTGGGGCTTTAAGTCCAAGACGAGTTGTACTGCTTCAGAAATCAACTTAAACATTTTCCAATTTCCAACAATTACAGGTCGTCGCATTATTTCCCCTTTTACATACTTGATTTTAGTCTTAAGCTGCTTCTGCTAAAGCTTTTACTCCTGGGAGTTCTATGCCAGAAAGAAACTCTAAGCTTGCTCCTCCACCAGTAGAAACATGGCTTACTTTGTTGGCAACACCCGCTTGATTAATTGCTGCAACCGAATCACCGCCACCAATTACCGTAATACCTTTAGAATCAGCTACTGCCAAGGCAACAGCCTTTGTTCCTTGAGCGTAACTTTCTTTTTCAAAAATACCCATTGGGCCATTCCAAACAATAGTTTTAGCCTTAGCGATTTCTGCACAATAATTTTTAATTGTAGAAGAGCCAATATCAAATCCTGCTTCATCTTCAGCAGTATCAGTAATTGAAGTTTCACGTAACCCTTCAGCAGTATCCATATTTTTAGCTACTATATGATCAACTGGCAAAATTAATTGTACTCCTAGCTCTTTTGCTTTACTCATTAGCTCTTTTGCTAATTCTAGTTTGTCATTTTCTACCAAAGATTTACCTATTTGCAGCCCTTGAGCTTTTAAGAAGGTATAAGCCATTGCCCCGCCAATAAGTAGGACATTAGCACTTTTTAACAAATTTTCTATTACCTCGATTTTGTCAGACACTTTTGCTCCACCTAAAATTACAACAAATGGTGGTTCTGGTGCATAAACAGCTTTACCTAAGTACTCAAGTTCTTTTTCCATCAAAAAGCCTGCACCAGCTTTTGCAACAAATTGAGTCATCCCAACTGTAGAGGCGTGGGCACGATGCGCAGTGCCAAAAGCATCATTAATATACAAATCACAAAGAGATGCTAATTGACGCGAAAAACCCTCTTCATTGTTTTCCTCAGCTTCATGAAAACGTAGGTTTTCCAGTAGTAAAACCTCTCCATCAACTAGACCTGCTACTTGGGTTTCTACTTCACTGCCAACACAATCATTAGCAAACTTAACAGGCTTTCCTAGTAGCTTAGCCAGCCGATCAGCAACAGGTTTAAGTGAATATTTAGGATTAATTTTTCCTTTTGGCCTTCCTAAATGTGAAGCAAGAATAACCTTAGCACCTTTTTCTAGTGCGTAACGAATCGTAGGCAGGGAAGCTTGAATACGAGTATCATCACCAACTTGCCCTCCATCTAGAGGAACATTAAAGTCCACACGAATAAAAAGTCTTTTACCTGCTAGTTCTAAGTCTTTGATTGTTACTTTTTTCATAGCTTCCCCTTAAAGTTTTATAAACCTTTATCTACTAGAAACTTAATTAGATCTCGAACACGGCAGCTATAACCCCATTCGTTATCATACCAAGCCATTAAGTGAATCATTTGGCCGTCTATTACTTTTGTATAACCTGCATCTACAATTGAGGAATGAGGATTACCTCGAAAGTCTATTGATACAAGCTCTTCTTCACAGAATTCTAAAATATTTTGCATTGACTCATGGGCAGCTTCTTTCAAAGCTTTGTTAACTTCTTCTTTAGTAGTAGCTTTCTCAACCGATACAACCAAATCGACTACTGACACATTAGGGGTTGGTACACGTATAGCAATACCATCTAGCTTGCCTTTTAATTCTGGGATTACTAGCCCAATGGCCTTGGCTGCTCCTGTAGTAGTAGGAATCATTGACATTGCCGCAGCACGAGCACGACGCAAGTCTTTATGAGGAAGGTCTAGAATCTTTTGATCATTGGTGTAAGAGTGAATAGTGGTCATTGAGCCACGAATAATATTAAATTTTTCATGAACTACTTTGGCTACTGGGGCTAAACAATTAGTAGTACAAGAAGCATTAGAAATTACATGATGGTTTGTTCTATCATAGGCAGTATCATTAACACCTAAAACTAAAGTGATATCCTCATCTTTTGCAGGGGCTGAAATAATAACTTTTTTAACACCATCACGTAAATGCAGCGAGCAATTTTCTTTATCAACAAATCTACCTGTTGATTCTACTACTATTTCTGCTCCTACTGATCCCCAATCAATTTTAGAAACATTAGGTTCACTATAAACTTTTACAGTACGCCCATTGACTATCAAAGCATTGTCTGCTACTTCAACCTTAGCATCAAAAGTGCCAATAATAGAGTCATACTTTAGTAAGTGTGCCAGGGTTTTAGCATCAGTAATATCATTAACAGCAACAAATTCTATTTCTGGGTTATTTATCGCTGAACGCAATAAGTTACGACCAATACGACCAAATCCATTAATACCAACCTTGATTGCCATGATAAAAGAGCCTCCTTAAATGGCCGCCTAACGGCTTGAGTATTTTCAATTAGAATGTGAAATTAGAAAGTTATTATTAGAAGAGAGTTTAGAAGTACCACAAACCCGCTATTTAGAGCAAATAGATAGCGCGGAAAATTATTTAGTGAGAATGTTTTAGCTAAGTATAGCTTTGAAAGTTATAAAAAAATTAGTACATTATATTTGTAATCTACCTAGAGAAAGAAAACAGTATTATAAAAAACCCTTTTATGAGCAAACAAACTAAACAACCCGTTCCTAGAATTGAATACCTCCAAGTTAAAAATTATCGAGCACTAAAAAATTTAGAACTGAAAGAAATAACATCATTAACTGTATTTTTGGGGCCTAATGGAAGCGGAAAATCAACTATTTTTGATGTATTTGCTTTTCTATCTGATTGCTTTTCTATAGGTCTAAGAAAGGCTTGGGATAAAAGAGGGCGATTTAAAGAATTACGAACTCGAGGAGAACAAGATCCAATTGTAATTGAATTAAGATATAGACAAAAACCTTACTCAGGTGGGGGAAAACAAAAAGACTCTGGACAAAGATTAATTACTTATCATATAGCAATA
>JAHFUF010000455.1 GCA_023265235.1 Blastocatellia bacterium | reverse complement strand
TAATGTCTAATATTAAGTATAATATAACAGCCAAGAGTTGCACTCGACCTCTAATAACTCATTAACCTTAGCCTTTACATTTTTATTTAATAACTTTGTTCCCATTTTCTAAAGTAGGAGGTTACAAAACAATGAAAAAACTTTTTTATATACTAGTAGTGTTGTTAGTGTTTGTAATAATTAGTGAAAATAAAATTGAGGGTAAAAAGAAACCTGAAGTACTACAGTCTCAAAGCAATCAGCTTCAAATAGGTTTACGCAAAAAAGGTGACAGCAAATTTCATAATGCTAGTCTTGAAATAATCTATCAGAATGGAAAAAACTATATAATAGATACAACGCTCTACCCTAATAGTGAATGGCAATATATTTATTTCCAGCCCGCGGTAACTGGGAGCGACGAAGAAATTTTTTTTTGGGAATGTAAAATAGATGAAAAAGTTATTGAAAAAGGTTCATTTGAGAGTGATGGTTTTTCAACAAAGATTCCTAAGAATAGTTGTAATAAAAAACCAGGCATTACAGAGGCTGGAACTGAATGGGAGAGTTCTTGTGCCTTTACTGTAGCATTGGGTGTTTGGGATAAATATCAGCAAATTGGGTTGTCTTACAAAGCTGTATTCATTGTCACAGACCCAAAAGGTAGAAAAAGTAAGTCTACACAATACTACTACGGTGACTCCTTTTGCGAAGCGTATTTTCCTACAGATTTTCAAACAGATTTTCAGACTCCAGGTACCTACTCTTGGGTATGTGTGATTAATGGACAAATAATTGCAGGTGATAAGTTTCAATATAAACCATTTTATATCAACACTTATTAAAAATATCGTTTGCTTTTAGATAAACAAATACGATCTGTTAGCTTAAAAATAAATGCCAGCAGTTAGACTAGTAAGTAGGCTTAGCTGCTGGTATTTTTGAGTAATAATCAAACTGTTAAGTTATTTTTGTGAAGCCCTTTCCAAGATTTTTGGAGCATATTCTTGAGTCTGTCTACTGGAAAGGTAAGGTTTAATATCTTCGAATTTTGGGCCATTAGGAGGTATTCTATCTCCATAAGCTTTCTTTAACGCTCTTTGAACTTGTGGATGTCCTCCATTATAAGCAGCTAGTGTAAGTTTTAGTTTTTCCTCTCTTGGTAGTGGCTTTCCTTGGTTGTAATAATTTAACCCTCTACTAATTATTTCTCCTTTGTCGTTTTTCCTGTCCTTATTTACGTAATCAAAATTTTTACCTAATATCTTTAGTGCAGCAGGAATAGCTTTTTCTGGAATAAGCCTAGGATCTTTGCCAGGGCCATTAATGTTCAAATCTCCTTCTTTTGCTGTATTGTCCATTATTTGAACCAAACCTTTAGCTCCTTTAGGACTATTGGCTTCAGGCTTAAATTTGCTTTCCTGCCATATCAAAGCTTTGAGTTCTATAGGAGTTATTTCTGGAAAAGAATTATTTGGGTCTTCAACAGCTTTTCTAATAATATCATTGTATTTATTTTGATTTATGTCCTTGTCAACCTTGTCCCAATTAGTATCTAAATTATCTTTAACTGCTGGTTTTGAAGGGTCATTAGTTGCTTTTGCTGTCTCAGTTTTAGAATTGGTAGAAGCTTGACTAGAGGGTTGAGGTTTGTTACTGGGTAATGCTGAATTAAGCATGGATCTGAAATAATTAGATTCAAGAGAAGTATATTGTTTATATTTATCAGATAGTTGCGTAGGTTGTTTTGAAGGCTCACTAACTACAGAATTAGTAGGTATATTAGCTGAAGGTGGGTTTGAAGTGTCAGAAACTTTTTTATTTTCTACTAAATCTACTGAATTAGATGAGTTTGTTTGTTGGTTAAAATCGTCTTGTATTGTTGGTGAAGAATTGGAGTTTACTTGCATAATTTTCTCCTTAAATTAATAAAAATGTTTGTTTTGCGCAGATGAGTATCAAAAACCATTCCTAGTTTGGTAAAAAGTATAGACGAGAAGTAAACTGCTTTTATTTCAGTTAGATACAATAAATTATTGTTTTAATACTGTTATATTTATCTAAAATGACTGTCAAAAGTGGCAAAGATCAGGGTGTCATTTTTGGCGAACCTGCCATTTTTGGCAGAGCCTAGATTGAAGCTCAAGCCTTGGACGTGTTAGGCTTTTGAAAATTAATCTACATAGTATTTTCTTTATTTGAGGCAATTTTCATGAGTGTTTTAGCAACAATTCCTGAAGCGATAGAGGAAATCCGCCAGGGTCGAATGATCATCATTGTTGATGACGAAGACCGAGAAAATGAAGGGGATTTAGTTTGTTCGGCAGAAAAAATTACCCCAGAAATCATTAATTTTATGGCCAAAGAAGGTCGAGGTCTTATCTGTCTTTCATTAACTGAAGATCGTTGTGATGAGTTAGATTTGCCTCCAATGGCTACACACAATACATCCAGTATGGGTACGGCCTTTACTGTCAGCATTGAAGCTAAAAAAGGTGTAACAACTGGAATTTCTGCGGCTGATCGTGCCACTACGATTTTAACCGCAATTAATCCTAATACTAAACCTAGTGATTTGGCACGTCCTGGACATACTTTTCCCTTGCGAGCACAACGTGGTGGAGTGCTTATTCGCCCTGGTCAAACGGAAGCAAGCGTTGATGTCGCTCGTTTAGCTGGTTTAATGCCTGCTGGGGTAATCTGCGAGGTTATGAACGATGATGGCACAATGTCGCGTCTTCCCCAACTAGAAGTTTTTGCCAAACGCCATAACTTAAAAATTATCTCAGTTGCTGACCTTATTCGTTATCGGATGCAAAATGAAGTATTAGTACATCGCACAGCTAGTGCTAAATTACCAACAATTTATGGAGATTTTCAAGCTATCAGTTTTTATAATGAGCTAAGCAAAGAAACTCACCTAGCATTAGTAACAGGAGATATTAGCAATCGGGATAGAGTACTAGTACGAGTACACACACATTGTTTACTAGGAGATGTTTTTGGTGGTTTGGTTGATGATATGGGTTTTTGGCTTCATCGCTCACTAGAAATTATTTCAGGCGAAGGATGTGGAGTTATCCTTTATTTATCAATGGGTAATATGGGAAGCGAAATAGAACGACACCTACACGCACTCTCAGATCATCAAACTCAAACACCTAATCAAGCTTTTCAGTTTAAGCATGGTAATCCTCGTAATTATGGTCTTGGAGCGCAAATATTGCATTTATTAGGCTTAAAAAATATTTGTTTATTAACTAATCATCCTACTCGATTTACAGCCCTAGAAGGCTTTGGCATTAGAATAGTAGACACGGTTGCTATTGAACCAATAGACAAAGGTTATAGTAGCTTATTTTTCCCAGAAAAATTAACTATGCTGCATCGCTAAAGGGCATTTGTCCATCTAAGGTCAAAATTATCCACATGAAAAAAATTGTTTTTCGGATTTTCTTAATCCTAATAGTAATTATTTCTTTTGGAGCTTTAGGCTTTTTGCTTTGGCTGCAAGGAAACGGTTTTCGCAATTGGATTAGTAACCGTTTAGACCTAGAACTGGAAAAATATAACCTTTGTTTAATAGGAGAACTAAAAGTCGATCCTCTTCATTTTCAAGCAGAATTAGACAACTTAAAAATTCAAACCTGTGATAGTAAAGAAACCATTCTCACAGCCAAGCATCTTTACTTAAAAGTTAGGGTTGTTAGCTTTTTTAGTAAAAAATTCCAGCTACAAGACTTCCTAATTGATCGCCCACAATTTTTTGTTAAATTTGATGCTCAAGGCAGTTCTAATCTTTCTCAGATAAAGGCCCCAACCCAATCAGGACAAGAAACCTCTTTTATTTCTACATTAAATGCAATAGTTCGTGATGGTGAGCTTTTCTATAACGACGAAAGAATAGGTTTTAGCGGTGAACTTAAGAATTTTACCTTAAGTACAGCAATAAACAAAGCCAAAGGACATCAAGTTAATTTAATTGCTAGTAATAGCTCGTTAAACTATCAAGGTCGAAATATTACGTTAGATCAGCTAGTGTTAAGCACGAGGCTTTTTAGTGATCACGCTGAAGTTCAGTCACTTAATCTGCAAAGCAGTATTGCAACAGTCTCATTAACAGGGAAGTTAGAAAATTGGCAGCTATTAAAATATGATTTTAATATTTTGGGAGAGTTAGACTTAAACAAAGCAGCAAGACTTATCCCTTTAAATCAAGCTGTTTCTGGCACGGTTTCTTTAACAGGTAGGGTTGAAGGAGAAAGGCTTAACTATAAATTCCAAGGTCAAATTGAGTCGCCACAAATAAATGTTGCAAATAGTAGGATTTACAAGCTCAACTTAAATGGTGAATTTGCTAAGGAAACTTTTTCTGGAAAAGCCAATATTGCAGAAATTAACTATCAAAATGTTTTAGTAAGATCCTTTCAAACCCTTTCTCTAAAAGCAAATAAACAGACTATTAGCTTAGCAAAGTTCACTGCCACAACTCTAGGAGGAACAATTAGTGGTGATGCAACTGTTTCACTAGAAAATCAACCCTCTCAAGCTTCAGTAACCTTAAATAATATTGATATTGCAACCTTAAGTAACCTATTAGCTAAAAAATCCTTACCAATAGCTGGAACATTAAACTCAGAAGTAAAAGCTAATTGGCCAGGGATAAACTTTAACCTATTTTCTGGTGAGATAGCCGCTAATTTTACTGGGAGTGTCGGCATTTTGCCTACTCCTTCACTCCAAGAAGACAAAGATGCGGGCAAGATGCCCGCGCTCCCAGAAGCAATTCCTCTTAATGGTGAAATTTTAGCTAAAATAACTAAAAATAATGTGTTATTAGATAAAGCTATTTTTACTAGTAAAACAACAAATATTAATACTACTGGGACAGTTTTTTTAGCAGACCAAAATTTTGACCTATTAACCAAAGTTGAAACAGCTAACATT
>JAHFUF010000454.1 GCA_023265235.1 Blastocatellia bacterium | reverse complement strand
CTCTATCAGTAGTACGATAAAGCCTAAAAGTACCAAAATAAAGAGTATTAGGCTTGATATTATCTAGCTCCATTGGAGCATAAAAAATAACATCATCACTTTGATTAATACCACTACGAATCATTCTCCAAGAGCCTAACGCACCAGCAGAATCAGAACGGAAAGGGCCAATTAATACACCTGGAAGGTTAAAGCGAGTGCTATACATAGTTGCTGGACTTAGCTGATCAATGCGAGAAGTCCCACCATCACCATCATCAGCATGTTGCCAAACTAGGTTACCAATATACATATTGGTACCATTATCTTGAGTACCACCTATTGTAATATTTGGGTTTGTTGGATGAATAGCAACGCTTTGGAACTGGGTTAAAGCCAAGTTTCCAACTATATTATTAAAACTATTACCACCATCTGGACTTAACCATACACCACCATCATTTCCAACAATTATACGTCTAGGGCTTCCTGGGGTAAAAGCCATAGCATGAAAATCAGAATGCAAGCTTGAGCCAATGTCTGACCAATTTTGCCCACCATCAGTGCTACGATAAAAACTGACACCACCAAAATAAACTTGGTCAGGATTAGTAGGATCAACTTCAATAATTTGGTCATAGGAACATTGACAAGTAAAATCGCCTCTAGGTTTTCCTATTAATGACCAACTATCACCACCATTTGTTGATTTATAGAAATCTAAAATATCTGCTGTACGTGTGCTTTCAAAAGAAGCATAGATAATACTAGGGTTAGCACGATACAAGGCTATGTCTGAACGACCAAAATCTCTAGTTGGCAACCCGCCACCTAATTTAGTCCAATTTTGCCCACCATTAGTAGTCTTAAAAATACCTTCTGCTTCTAGGGTAGCGTAAAGGGTATTGCTATTATTTGGATCCATCTCTATATCATAACCAAATGCACCAACAGAAATCTGACCTGTAAGGCGTAATGAACTAGCAAAGGTCTGTCCACCATCAGTAGACTTAAAAATACCATTAGCTGTTACCTGTGAGCCAACATCGCTAGAAACACCCGCAAACGCTACTGTAGCAGAAGCATAAAGAACATTTGTATTGCGAGGATCTATAACAATTTTATTTATCCCAGAACCAGCAAATGTATCTGCTGCAAATTGTTTCCAAGTGCTACCACCATCAGTAGATTTTAGTATCCCCATTCCAAAAAATGTATCACCAGAAAAATTACCTTCACCAGTACCAACATAAATTATATTTGAGTTAGTAGGATCAATAGCAATTGCTCCTGTTGCCTGTGTAGGAGCATCATTAGTAAGCGGTGTCCAAGTTTGCCCAGCATCCATAGACCTCCAAACACCCCCCTGAGCACCACCTAAATAAATTGTATTAGAACTACGAGGATCAAAGGCTAAAGTAGTAACCCGTCCAGTAACATTTGTTCTCACGCTAAAACCTGCGGTTTGACCATTAATAACTGGTGCTGGGCCAATTGCTCTTAATGGCTCTACTACATTACTTTCAACCAAAGGTTTAATATTATTGGCTTGTACATGTCTAAAAGCCTCTAGATGTTTTGCTACTGGATAAGTATCAAAGGGAAAAAGCCTTTGTTGATAAAGAGCTTTACCACGTTTTTTGGCCAAGTCTAATTTTTCTAATTCTTCTTCTGTAAATTTATCTGGAGCATCTTCTTTAAGCTTAGCCGCTTCTTTAGCACGTTGTTGCAAGCTTTTGCCATTTTGTGATTGGGCTTCTACTTGCCATTGCCAACTAATTAGCATTAATAGTCCTACTATTAATGCTAAAAACACTGCATATTGTTTCGTCATCTTATATACCTCTGTAAAACATAATCTAATAATCTACACCTCTACCACAGTTAATAAATTTTTTAACTGTATCTCTTTTCTAAAGACTAAGTTAAACATTTACTACTTAAACTTACATTGGTAAAGTGCAGATAATTGTAATAAATATCTAAAGATTTAGAAAGAAGAAATGTCGCAAGTTTACTGATAAATGGATAATTTTACCTTAAGGGGTTTCTGTTTGCTCTTTAGGCTGTTCTTTAGGTTGGCTAAAAGTTAAATTTGCACCAAAAAGTAATTGGTCATTTTCTATTTTGTAATTAACCTCAGTTAATGTGATAGTTTGTCTACCTTGCGGAAGAACTAGATCTGTATTTATTACCCTAGGTAATATGACAGGCTTTATTAGACTGGCTGTATCAACAGACACGGTTTGAGAAGTATTTATATCTCGCCCTATCATCTGGACAGGAACACGAATGTCTAGGTGTATAGAAATCTTTTTAGCTACAGGCTTAATTTGGAAGTCTTGCCCTATTTGTTCAAATGTAAAAGCTATTTGATCGCGTAAGCTCACACCTATTTGCGGGGTAGCATCATAATTAAATCCTATTTGTTTGCCTCGTGCTTGAGCTTGAATTTGTCCAACTGCATCAATAAACAAACTAATTTGTCCATCTCGCATACTCTGAATTTCCGCGTCTCGTAAATCTACCGCCCCATCACCATTTTCAATATCTAAATAATTTTCATATTTGGCAAATCCAAGATCTGACTTAGATGACATTACTCGACTATGCATTACTTTAATAATTACATCACGGCTACTAGACTGAGCAAATTGGTCTATTAATAAATCCAAAAAGTAGCGTTTAATATTTACAGAAAAATCCGTTTTACTAACTAAAAAAGCTCCAAGCCCATCAATTTGTTTATCTAATTCATTTGCTGAGAGTAAGTTTTTTTCTTGTTGATAAGTTATAAAGCTAGCAGGAGAAGGTTTTGGCCTATTTTTTTTCTTTCCTTCTTGTCCTTGAGTAATTGCTAAATCTTGCACTTTTGCTAGTAACACAAGCCTTCCATTTAGGGGAAGTAAATCTATAATCTTAAAGCGACCTTGAACACGACGAGCTTCGCTTGTTACTTCATAAGCAATTGGTTTAGTTTGACTAAATTTATCAGGCTGAAAAGTACGGTCAAAGTCTAGCTCTAAAGGTAATGTTACTGGTGGGAGTAATTTTCCTAGTTGTTCAGCAGAAATTGCGGTTGGAGGCGGTGTTGTACTTGCCTCTGGATTAGCAACTTGAATATCAACAAGCTGAAACTTTGCTACTAACAAATTTTTTTCATTTTGCTCTACTGATAGTTTTGCAGTAAGATTTAATACAGTAGTAATATCAAGCAAAGCACTTGTAGAAATAAGTTTAGCTTGTAGTTGAGCTAAAGCTAGGCCATTAAGAAAAACTACTCGCGAGCTTGTTACATTAACATCAAAAAGACTACTAGCCTTAAATTTTGTCTTGGTTAATTCTACTAATAAGTTAGTAAAAAACCTTTCATTAAAAATCAAAAACAAATCTGCACGGCTATGTTTTTGCATTTGTTCTAGTTTTATTTTTAATTCTGGCAAAGCATTTAAGCGTTCTTGTTGTAGCGTTTCACTTATTATGGGCAGTGTTTTAGAATGTAACTCAGATGTTTGTTGACTGGTCTGATTTTCTTTAATAGAAGGTGTTTGAGCTTGTAGAGGAAAACTATTAAAGCTAAGTATAGTAGCTATAAGTAGAAAGCTACTTTTTTGTTTAAATATAGTAGAAAATGGTTTCATACAAAAAAGTCTTACCAAAAGCAAGTATTGTTTTATCAATTAAGCAAAATATCTTGATATTAATGAAAAGCATTATAAAGTTGCTAGCTCTCATTTTATTTTGCCTCTAGATATTAGCCTTATTACAAAACCAAACTCAATGCCTTTTTCATAAGCATCTAATCCTTTTATAAAATAGCCCAACACAAATCTTACAGGGCTGTTTCATTTTCAAAACTCCGAAAGCCCTAAAAGGGCGAAATAATTGTAGCCCAGGGCGTAAGCCCTGGAGTTTCAGTAAGTTAGATCTTTAAGCTACGAAGTAGCGAAAGAATAAACAACAAATGTTTTTATCCTTTCGCCCCGTTGGGGCTTTTCTCTATCTCATTGTAAACCCAGGGTTTACACCCTGGGCTACAATTATTTCGCCGCTTTGCGGCTTAAGACAATCTAAGACAATTAAATAGCCCAACAACAAATCTTATCAATATCTTGACAAAACTTAACCTAAAAATAACACAACTTGACGCACAAATTCTTAAGATATCTGTATATTTAGAATAATAAAACTGATGGCCTAGAAAAAAACAAACTAAGCTGGTCATTTTTATTAGGATAAAATATAACTCAATTAGGAGCGTAATAATGACAAAGCAAACATCAAATAATTTGATTACCCGAAGAGATACATTGCGATTAATAGGTGCTGCGGGAGCTATGGCACTTATTGGGTGCAGTAATAAGCCAACAACAGTTTGGCCAATAGGACAAAGTGATTCTGTAGTAAATGCCAGTTCTCTTTCTTGTGTCGTAAAACCACAACAAACCGAAGGCCCTTATTTTGTAGACGAAAAACTTAATCGCTCTGACATTAGGATAGATACTATAACTAATACGATGAAAGAAGGTATACCACTAAAATTAAGAATCAATGTTAGTAAAGTAAATAATAATGGATGTACTCCTTTGGTTGGTGCATATGTAGATATTTGGCATTGTGACGCAGAAGGAAGCTACTCTGATGTTAGGGATAGATCTTTTGATACTAGGGGGCAAAAATACTTACGCGGTTATCAAATAACAGATACCAATGGATCTGTTGAATTCCAGACTATTTATCCAGGTTGGTATTCTGGCAGAGCAGTACATATACATTTTAAGATTCGTCTTTTTGCTGAAAATCAAAAGACTTATGAATTTACTTCACAGCTTTATTTTGATGATACTCTAACTGATCAAGTTCATTCGCAATCACCCTATAAAGCAAAAGGTTCTCGTGATACACGAAACAGTCGTGATGGTATTTTTAGCAATGGTGGTTCTCAACTAATGCTTAATGTTACTCAAGAAGGACAAAG
>JAHFUF010000453.1 GCA_023265235.1 Blastocatellia bacterium | reverse complement strand
GGCTAGTGGCGGTGGCGCAATGAGAACAGAAAGAGCGCATTTTGGCGATCTCTCTATTTACAAAGCAATTGACACATCAACTCCAGCATTAGCACATGCTTGTTCTAGCGGCCTACATTTAAGTAGCGCTATGCTACAACTTTGTCGTGCTGGTGAGACACGACCATATATGAAATACACTTTGTCTGACGTAATAATTACTGCTGTTCGGACAGGTGGTCGTGGTTATGGAGAAAGAATTCCATTAGAAGAAATTTCTTTAAGTTACGGCCAAATTGAATGGGAGTACTTTCCTACAAAAGTTACTTCTGGTCAAATTGAGGGGCGTATGGTTAAAAACTGGAATCTTAAAACTAACCGCGAAAATAGTTAACCTTAGATTAAATTTACGGAGGATAAAATTATGGATGCATTTTTAAAAATTGATGGAATCGAAGGTGAAAGTATGGATGACAAACATAAAGGTGAAATGGAAATACTTTCATATAGTTGGGGCGTAACGCAAGAAGCATCAGGAGTTGCTAGCACCGCAGGGGGGCTTTCTGCTGGACGTGGCCAATTTCAAGATCTGAGCGTAGTAAAATTACTTGACAAAGCTTCTCCAAAGCTAGCAATAGCTTGTGCAGCTGGGGAGCACTTCAGATCGGCTTGTTTATCGCTTCATCGTGCTGGTGGAGAAAAAGAACTCTACACGGAATATAAACTAACAGATGTTTTAATAACCTCTGTATGTCCTCGAGGTGATAGAGAAGGAGAAAGAGAAACTATACCACAAGAAGTAATTTGTATGAATTATGGGAAGATAGAACTCAAATATGTTCCAACAAAAGTCGAAGGTGGTAAAGGTTCAGGTAGTGTAGTAGCAGGGTGGGATCTAAAACTAAACAAGAGAGTGTAAATAATGAGTAGAATCGACAGTGAAATACATATTACGCCATCAATAATAGATCGTTTGCTTGACAATGAGCCAGAGTTAACACGAGAACCTCTGGCTTCGCGAGCGCGAAGCCTGCAACAGTTTAAGCAGGCAGTAAAACGCGATCTAGAATGGCTACTCAATACACGTCGAGCAATAAAAATTCCTCCTATTCTAAAGGAGGTAAACCATTCTATTGCTAATTATGGATTACCTGATCTTTCTAATGTAAATGTTAAGAGTGCTAATGAACAACACCAGTTAGAGCAGGAAATAGAAAAAGTGATCAGAATATTTGAGCCTAGGTTAGAAGACACTATAGTCAAACTTGAACCTGTGCTAGAAAACGAACCTGCACTACATTTTCGTATTGAAGCACGACTTAAAATTGAACCCGCTCCAGAGCCAGTAAGTTTTGATACTGTGCTGCGTCTTGATAGTGGCCGTTATCTTGTTAAGGAGGAATAGGAGGAATAATGAGGGATGAGTTACTTGGGTATTATGAAAAGGAGTTAGCTTTCTTAAGGCAAATGGGGGCAGAGTTTGCAGAAAAATACCCCAAAATTGCTACTAGACTGCTCCTTGAGCCTGACAAGTGCGAAGACCCTCATGTAGAACGTTTAATAGAAGCATTTGCATTTCTAGCTGGACGTATTCGCTTAAAAATAGATGATGAATTCCCTGAAGTAACCGAATCACTGCTCAATGTCCTCTATCCTCATTACTTAACACCTATTCCATCAATGTCTATTGCTAAGTTCGCGCTTGATCCAGAACAGGGAAAGCTAACTACTGGTTATCAAATTGATAAAGACACTACCCTTTATTCTAGGCCAGTTCAAGGAACTCCTTGTCGGTTTCGTACTTGTTACCCAATTACTCTATGGCCATTAGAGGTAGTATCTGCTGAACTAAGTTCCAATGCTCCTGCTGACTCTCGTGGTCGTTGGGATCAAGGGTTTATCAAAATAACTTTGCGTTGTCTTAATAACGCTCAACTCTCTGAATTAAGGCAAGGTGAAGGCAAGACGGCACAACCAATTGATCGATTACGTTTCTATATCAATGGTGAAGCACAACTGGTTTACCCTCTCTATGAGCTTATTTTTAACAATGCAACTAAAGTAGAATTACGGTCAATACAAGGAAAAAGAGTTTTAGGTACTCCTGGTGTAATTTCACTTTCTACTAGCAATATACAACCTGTAGGATTTGCTGAAAATGAAGGATTACTTCCTTATACAGCACGTTCATTTATTGGTTATCGCTTATTAACAGAATATTTTGCTTTCCCAGAAAAATATCTTTTCTTTGATTTATTAGGTATTGACTTGGCGGCTATGGCTGGGTTTGGGGAGCAATTTGAAATCTTTATTCATCTAAAAGATGTTGCTGCGCCAACCGCTCGTGTAGACGCTTCAACCTTTCAGCTAGGTTGCACGCCTATTATCAATCTGTTTCACAAAACTGCTGAACCAATTCAGCTTACACATCAACAATATGAATATCAGGTTATTGCTGATATTCATCGGCAAATGGCTACAGAAATTTATTCAATAGATGAAGTAATAACTACAGATCCTTATTTACAACAAGCAAGACATTATCAGCCATTTTACTCTCTAAGACACACTTATAAACAAGAGCAAACAAATACTTTTTGGTATACAACACGGCGTGCTTCACAACGTAAAGATGATCCTGGGACAGAGGTTTATATCTCACTAGTTGACCTTGATTTTAATCCTAATGTGCCAGCAGTAGAAACTCTAACTATATCAGCAACTTGTACTAATCGAGACCTACCAGGAAAACTTCCTTTTGGTGGGCGTGAAGGAGATTTTCAAGTAGAAGGTAATGCACCACTTTCGCGTGTTATATGTCTAAAGAAGCCAACTAACACTTTACGTCCTCCAATGCGACATTCAGCACATTGGCGTTTGATTTCACATTTGAGCCTAAACTATTTATCAATTGTTGAAAGTAAAGAAGGTTCTTCTGAAGCATTACGAGAAATTTTACTGCTTTATGATTTTCTTGATTCTCCAGCAACACGAAAACAAATTTATGGGGTTGAAAAAGTAACTAGTCGCCGAGTAGTACGCCAAATAGGGTCACGTATTGGTACTGGTTTTGTACGCGGGATTGAAACCTCTATTGAATTTGATGAAGACAAATTTGTTGGTAGTGGCGTTTTTCTTTTTGCTTCCGTGTTAGAACGCTTTTTAGCACTTTATGCATCACTTAATTCTTTTAACCAATTGAAGGTTAAAACTAAGCAACGGGAAGGATGGACAAAATTATGGCTACCACGCACAGGCGATCAAATCCTTCTTTAAAACAATACTTTGCACAAGAGCCATATTGTTTTGACTTCTTTCAAGCAGTAAGGCTTTTAGAAAGAAGCTTTCCTTCTCGCTTTGGTGTTGGTCGTGATGCTAATCCAAGTCAAGAAGTAGTCCATTTTCATAACCATGTTTCGCTTAATTTTCCTCCTAGCCAAATAAATAAGCTTGTTTTTCAAACAGATGATCAATCAATAGAAAAACCTGCGTCAGAAAAACCTACGCCAGAAAAACCCGCACAAATGTCTGTAGCATTTATAGGGATGGCTGGAGTAACTGGTGTACTACCAACACCTTACACTGAGCTACTCATTGAACGACGGCGCTATAAAGACCAAACTTTGGCAGATTTTCTAGATATTTTTAACCATCGAATGATTTCTTTGTTTTACAGAGCCTGGGAAAAATATCGTTTTCCAATAGTTTATGAACGTGGCAGCGAAGATTACTTTACCTCATATCTTTTTGACACCATTGGAATGGGTACAAGAGGACTTGAGCAAAGACTTAGCTTTCCTGATAAGGCTTTATTGCTTTATAGCGGTCTTATTGGCCAAAAACCTCATTCTGCCAGCGCGGTAGCTGCTATTTTAAGTGACTTTTTCCAAATACCCGCAAAAATAGAACCATTTACTGGACAATGGTTAAGACTTGATCCTGAAAGTATCACACGGCTTGGACAAGAAAATAGTAGATTAGGTCAAGATACTGTGGTAGGAAGTAGGGTTTGGGATCAACAGTCTAAGTTTCGGTTACTTTTTGGGCCGTTAGATTTCCAAACATTTAAAGAATTTTTACCTATTGGGTCAGCCTACCAGCCAGCAATTGATCTAACACGTTTTCTAGTTGGCCAAGAACTTGATTTTGATGAGCAATTAGTACTTAAAAGCACTGAAGTACCTGCTTGCAAACTGACAAATAACCAACAAGGAATGTTACTGGGTTGGACAACTTGGCTTAAAACAAAAGATTTTGCTTATGACGATAGACAAGTAGTGCTTAGAACAGATAGTGCTTACTTTGCAGCGTAGTCTTAAAAGAAAGGTGGTGGTTATGAATACTAACCTTAAATCATTAATTGAAAAACTAAATAATACCTGTCGCAATGCACTAGAAGCCGCAGCAGGGCTATGTTTATCAAAGACTAACTTTGATGTTGATCTAGAGCATTTTTTGATAAAACTTTTGGAAGTACAAAACAGTGATTTGATGCGTATTATCCAACATTTTGAGGTTAACACTTCACGGTTAAACCGTGATTTAACTAGTTCATTAGAACAGTTAAAAACTGGCAATAGTCGTACCCCAGCACTTTCATCTAATATACCAAGGTTACTCCAAACCGCCTGGTTACTTGCTTCTATTGATTTTGGTGAAACACAAGTTAGATCTGGTCATATCCTATTAGCAATGCTTACAGACGAACGCTTGTTAAGGCTTGCCCATGAGATTTCCAGAGAATTTGAAACAATTGTGCCTGAAACTTTGAAGAAAAAGTTTAATGACATAACGGCTGGTTCATTAGAAGAAGTTAAATCTTTTAGCAAATCTAGCTCAGAAGTAGCAACTACTGGACAAGGAACTATAGCAGGGAATATAGCAGGGAAAACCCGCGCGTTGGATCAATTTACTATTGATTTAACAGAACGCGCACGTAAAGGTGACATTGACCCTGTTTTAGGGCGTGATTTTGAGGTGAG
>JAHFUF010000452.1 GCA_023265235.1 Blastocatellia bacterium | reverse complement strand
TCCTACCGCAGTTGCTAAAGAGAAGAAAGGAAAGTTTAGTACTTGGGTATTAACTGAACGGGTTGAAACACGGTCAAAGTAAATACCATACCCGCCTCTAACAACAACTTTATCATTATTAAAGGGTTTGTAAGCAAAACCAAAACGAGGCGCAATATTATTTAAGTCATTATCAATTAATGAATCAGAAACAAGTGGAACACCAGCAATAGGTTTTTCTGCATTACCTGCTTGGACAAAACCATTAGGAGGAGAAGAAATAGCTGTTGGTGCGCCAGCCTTAAATTGGTTTGGGAGAAAATTAATTAACCTACCTTGTTTTTCTGTTGGGTTGCCGAAGTATTCATAACGAATTCCTAAGTTTAAGGTTAGTCGATTGTTAACTTTTATATCATCCTGTGCAAAAGCACTAAACTCATTTACTCTAAGCGCACGATCAAAAACTCCTGAGCCAAGCAAGGAAATTGACTGTCCAGCTAAGAAACTAGTAAATGTTGGAAAGATTAATTGACCGCGTGTAAAAGCATTAAAGAAAAAATTAACTTGTGAACGGCGATATTCTGCGCCTAAACGAATACGATGCCGCCCAGCAGTGATGGAGAGAGTATCATTATAATTAAAGGTGTTAATTGCAGATGATTGGTCAGCAAAAGGTGATGATCCAAATGTAAACAACCCTACTACTTGAATGGTGGGTAGCCCAGAATATAAATTTCCTGTAGGGCTAGTAATACCAAATTGTTTTGCTGTAAAAGGTTCTTGAGGCTCAGAGTTAACACGAATGCGATTAAACCCAAAACGAGCTTGGTTAACAATATTTGGGCTAATAACATAGGTATCAGTCAAAGAAACAACACGATTTATTAGGTCTAATTCTCCGCCAAATCCTGGTAGTTGGGTTGGGCCATTGCCTAAACCAGCAAAGTTAAAATTAGCTTGAGTTGTTGGATTATTAGCAGAAAATACCTTACCAACAAAAGTATTTTTATCACTTATTTTATAATCAATATTGATATTAAATTGATCTTCTTTGAAACGAGAAACCCCTGAAATAGGAGTTAACCCTGTAGAAGTGGTAGCTGTAGGAATTGCAAATTGACCATTAGGTAGTCGTGCTTGTAACAAAGAAACAGTTATAGGGCTAATTACACTGGCTGGTAATCCAAATGCTGCCGCAAGTCCTGTAGCAGTACGGTTATTGTCTCTTAATCCTACTGGAATAGTAGGAAATGAAAGACTATTACTTAGGGATGCTCCATTACGTTCACGAGTACCTTGATAAGAACCAAAGAAAAATACTTTATTACGAACTATTGGCCCGCCTAGAGTAAAGCCAAATTGATTTTTAGTTAGTATGGGCTTAGGTTGCCCTGCGGCATTTAGGAAAAAATCATTAGAATTTAATGAGCGATTACGCAAAAATTCATAAGCATTCCCATGAAAACTGTTTGTCCCTGATTTGGTTACTGCTTCAACATTACCACCAGCATTACGACCATTTGAAGCGTCATATAAACTAGTTTGAACAATAAATTCTTGAATTGTATCTGTTGCTGGAACAGCAATATTAGGAGTGGAGTTTGTACCAATTGAGTTAGCGTCTACGCCATTAATACGTACACTATTACTAGTAGTACGTTGTCCATTAACAGAGATGATAGAATCACCGCGCCCTAAGTCTGTGTTATTGGAAAGATTAGCAGAAGTACCAGGTGATAGCGTAAGGAGTTGTTGGAAATTACGAGTAGGTAAAGGCAATTGGCGTAGGGTTCGTTCGTCTACATTACGGCCTAATTGAGTGGATTCTGATTGTACCAATGGAGCCGCAGCAGTAATTGTAATAACTTCTGATAGAGATGCTGGCTCTAAAGCAATCTTAATTGGAGTTACTTGAGTTATATTAACTTGTACGTCTTGAAAAATTACACTCTTGAACCCTTCTACATTAATAGTAACAGTATATTTACCCGCAGGTAACAATCTAGCTGTAAAAATCCCTGATTCATTAGCTGTAAGCTCTCTCTCTAATCCAGTGCCCTGATTTTTTACTAGTATGCTAACTCCAGCTACAGCAGCACCTGTTTGATCAGAAATTACTCCACTAATATCTCCTGTAGTGTTTTGAGCATAAGCACTAGGCGTAAATATAATTGCTTGCATTGGTACTAGTAATGATACTAGAAAAAATATTGCTATCACTCTGTATTTATACATTTTCCTCTCTCCTAGGTAACTAATTTGGTTATAAAAACGAACGAACGTTTTTTATAAAACGTAAAAAATTAACTATAAAATTTACGTAACCGTTCACGGGGACATATATTTTGATTAAGTTTTGGTATGAATAAAAACGAACGGGTGTATTTTATTCTTGTGATCTCTTTTAGTCAAGAAAAAAACAAAACCTTAAAAAACAAATTCCGGCACTAGGGTATTAATTAAACATAAACAATATTTAAGATTTATTGTTTATTGACGGAAAACTTTTCTAGAGCATTAGGGTGAAAGATTGCACGCGAAAAGATCTCGCTTATCTTAACAATTGCTTCGTCATCGTTTATCCCTAAGTGATTGTTTCCACCAAATAGTTTTTCAATTAAAAAATAGTTAAAAAACTGTAAGTATACAACTGTAAAACCTATAGCAGGATCTACATTGTTATTAATATCTTTATTGTCTTTTAATTCAGTGAAGTGGTTATAGAACCGCTTGTTAAGTTTTTCTGTAAGGTTTTCAAACATTTTGCGACAGTGGCGATTTTCAAACTCTAGTACGTCGATATACATTAGTAACCAAAACTCATAATGTTCTGCTACTAGAATTTGGACTTTTTTACCAAAATTTATCAAATTATTTGGTAAGAGAGGTTCTTCTATATCATCAAATATCTCTTTTAGTTTAGTGTTTATAATTAGCTCATACTTATTAATAATTGATTCTAGAATATCTTCTTTTGTTTTGTAGTAATTATAAAGGTTACCCAAAGACACATCTGCTTGAGCAGCAATTAACCTCATAGAAGTACCATGAAAGCCATGTTTAATAAAAAGTTTTTTAGCTGCTTCTTCAATGTGTTCTTTATTTCCTTCAATAGCTTCCTGTGTTAGTTTTGGCATAGTTTTATTTGTGACTTTAAGGTTTTAAGATTTTTAAGGTTTTTAAGGTTTTTAAGGTTAGGTAGATAGCTTTAATTTATCTAGTATATTACTTTAATTTCCTTGAAATGCCAAAAATGCTTAACAAGCTTTGCGGTTAAGGAAGATTGTGTTATTTTGGCTGTTTATACATTTATGGGTTGCGTAGTTGCTGGTAGCAACGGATCGCCCGAAAGCGGTTGCTGTTCTCGTTCAATTCGAGATTTAACCTGGGGGAAATAACAAAGAGGTTCAATTCCTCTCGCAGCCCATCCTAATTAAAACTTATTATTAACTTAGAAAATCAACCCTGTTACTTCCAGCTTAATTTCTCGTACCAAATCTTCATCAGGTGCCTTACCCATAGAAACAGTAATAGGTAATGTACCATTAGCTAATATTTCTGATTTGAAATTAGGAACAACAGCAAACAAACGCTCTGCAAGGGGTTTATAGTCGATATCATAAGCTACTAGGCGCACTTCAAGACCTTTTATCATTCGGTTCCCTAAGTTTTGTACACGCCCTTTAGCTGTGATTTGAAGCCCTCCTAAGGCATTTGTAGAATAGAACTGTTCTTGGTTGCTAATAACTACTTTCTTAATATATGCATCATAGTCATTATTACCTGGTCGCAAAGCACTAGCTAAACCAGTAGGTGCGGGCGGAGTTTTAGAGTGAGAAATATAAGAGTTATAAGTTATTACTCCAGCTATTGTTAAAAAAACAGCCATTACTAAAGCAACAATTATTATGGTTTTATTGTTTTTATCTTGAGATTTACCTAAATCTTGTTCAAATGTTGGGTTAAATTGATTTTCTTGAGACATAGTTTTACTCTCCACTAACAATCATTTTTTCAATTTTGAGCGTTGGTGCTGAGATACGATCGCGAAAATCTAAATCATTTCCTACCATTTCAATCTCTTTAAGCATTTCTTTTAAGTTACCTGCAATAGTAACCTCTTCTACTGGAAAAGTTAGCTCGCCATTTTCGATCCAGATTCCAGCCGCTCCACGCGAGTAGTCGCCTGTAACTATATTGACACCGAAGCCCATCAAATCGGTTACTAAAAATCCATTTTTTACCGAAGAAATTATGTCTTTAGGAGAAGTTTTTCCGGCTTGAATAAAAAAGTTGTTACAAGTAACACTAGGAGGGCCACTTAAACCACGAGTAGCATTACCTGTAGATTTTAATCCTAGTTTTCGAGCAGTATAAGTGTTAAGTAAATAGCTATTTAGTCGTCCATTTTTAATTACAACCGTTCGTTGTGTTGGTAGTCCATCGCTATCAAAAGGACGTGAGCCTAAACCACCAACTATTCGACCATCGTCAATAACTGTAAGTAAATCACTACCAATTTTTTCTTCTAACTTACCTACTAAAAAAGATGACTTACGCATAATTGCGTCACCAGAAATTGCTTGGAAAATATCTCCTAGTAGGCTAGTAGCAACACGTTGATCAAAAATTACTGGCACTTCTTGGGTTTTAACTTTTCTTGCTCCTAGTTTGCGAACGGCTCTTTGAGCCGCTTGACGGCCAATAGACTCAGCATCTTCTAGTTCTGTGACTTTACGTTTATTATCATACCAATAATCTTGTTGCATTTTACCGTTTTCTGAAGCTATTGGCACAATTGCTAGTGAACAAACAGAGCCTTCATAACTTCCTACAAATCCTAATGAATTAGCCATAATTACACTTCTACAAGCTGTATCAAAACCACCGCCATCAAAATTAACAATTCGCATGTCAGTTTTTTGTGCTGCTGCTTCAACGGCTAGGCCTAGGGCAATTTTTTGGTCTGTAGGCATCTGTGCCATTGTCTTGTCA
>JAHFUF010000451.1 GCA_023265235.1 Blastocatellia bacterium | reverse complement strand
CTGGTAACTAAAAAATATTTTTACACTTGCCAAAGACTTTATTCTAAGATAGTATTCGGCAGTTGAGCGAAATTTTTGTTCCTCTCTACCCCAACATTAATTTTTACCAAAATAAATATTAGTCGCTGTTAGAAGTAATCATGAAAAACTTTTCTCAGAATAAAAAACCTCGTATTGGTGTTACTATTGGCGATCCTGCTGGAGTTGGGACAGAAATAGTATTAAGAGCGATTACTGATGAAGAGGTATTAGCTTGTGCTATTCCAATTATAATTGGAGATGCACATCATATTTCCCATCAAGCACGTAAACTAGACTTAATATGTGGTTTAGAGGTTTATAACCCTACAGAAGAATTACCTGAAAACCTAGATTCTCCAGTACTCTACAATATAAAAAACCTTCCTGCGCCTGTAGAGATGGGTAGAGAGTCTCCAGAATATGGTCAAGCGGCTGGTGAATATATTGAAGCAGCTGTAATGTTAATTTCTGCTGGCCAAATAGATGCAATGGCAAATGGGCCTATTAGCAAAAGAGCTTTACAATTAGGGGGCTATCCTTTCCCTGGACATAGCGAGTTATTAGGTTATTTAACAGGTGTTAAAGATTATGCAATGGCATTTGTTTCTTCCTCTTTGCGAGTGGTTTTACTTACTACTCACCTACCTTTAGCTAAAGCACTTACTTATGTAAAAAAAGAGCGAGTCGAAAGAACTTTACGCTTAATAGATCGAGAATTAAGGCGTTGGGGTATTGCTAATCCTCGTATTGCTGTTGCTTCGGTAAACCCACATGGAGCAGAGGGAGGGCTTTTTGGTATTGAGGAAGCATCAGAATTAATTCCTGCTATAGAATCCTGTAATAAGGATCCAGAAATGGATATAAGAGGGCCTTTTTCTGCTGACACAGTTTTTTTACGTGCTGCTCATGGAGAATTTGACGTAGTGCTTTCCTGTTATCACGATCAAGGCATGATCCCTGTTAAATGTCTCTCTTTTGGTGAAGCGGTAAATGTTACTTTAGGGTTGCCCTTTATTCGTACCGCAGTAGATCATGGAACGGCTTTTGATATTGCTGGTAAAGGACAAGCTGAACCTCGTAGTATGATTGAAGCTATTAAGTTAGCTGCTCGCCTTACTTCAGCAAGCTCAGAAACAGAAGTTGATCCAATTAGACTATAAAATCTTACTAAAAATAATAAAAATAGGAAAACATACTACTCTAGATAAAGTTGTAGACTATAGGAGTATAGGAGGTAATCTAGTGCAATTCAAAGACATGTTAAAACCAGCTAACTTTCTCAATTGGTTCTTAATTTTTATTCCTGTAGCTGTTGGTTTAGAACTAAGCCATGCTTCAGGTACATTGATTTTTATTGCATCTGCTTTAGCAATCATTCCTCTAGCAGGGTTAATGGGACATGCTACAGAAGCTTTAGCCGAAGAATTTGGTGAAGGCGTAGGAGGACTCCTAAACGCTACTTTTGGTAATGCCGCAGAATTAATTATTGCACTAATTGCTATGAAAGCAGGCAAATATGAGGTAGTAAAAGCCTCTTTAACAGGTTCTATTATTGGTAATGTCTTGCTAGTCTTAGGAGTCAGTATACTAGCTGGTGGCTTAAAATACCCTACACAAATTTTTAATCGTACAGCTTCTAGTTTAGGTACAACGCTAATGTCCTTGAGTGCAATTGCTTTGATTGTTCCAGCAATTTTTCACTTTCTTAATCAAGGTCATCCTCAAACAGTAGAGCAAGAATTAAGTCTAGAAATAGCAGTAGTGCTTTTTATTACCTATGTTCTTAGCTTAATTTTTTCTCTTAAAACACACAAACATTTGTATGGTGGCGCAGAAGATAGTGGAGATGAAAAATCTGGAGAACCTAAAGAAGGACATTGGTCAAAACGTACTTCTTTAATAGTTTTACTAGTAGCTACTTCATTGGTTGCTGTTATGAGTGAATTCCTAGTTGGCTCAATAGAGGCCACAGCAAAACAGTTTAAGCTTTCAGATATTTTTATTGGTGTGATTTTGGTGGCAATAATTGGTAACGCTGCTGAACATAGCACAGCGGTTTTAATGGCATTAAAAAATAAAATGGATCTAACTGTTAATATTGCTGTTGGGTCTTCATTGCAAATAGCTTTGTTTGTTGCCCCAGTCTTAGTTTTTGTTAGTTACTTTTTTGGTAAACCTATGGATTTACTTTTTACTCCAATGGAAGTAATTTCAGTAATATTCTGTGTAGTCATTTTGAATTTAGTTATGGCAGATGGAGAGTCTAATTGGATGGAAGGCATACAAATGCTAGCCGTCTATATTATCTTAGGAATGGCTTTTTATTTTTTACCTGGTTAAATTTATATTTTATGGTAAAGAAGGGCGAACTGTTCGCCCTTTCATTATTAATCTATTTTTTCATTGGTGTTGGAAAAGCTTTATAAGCCAAAACAGGTTGTTTGCTATTGGTAGTGGAACTTAATCTTTGATAACTTTCTCTATATTCAGCTAAAAATTTTTGTTGAGTAAAAAGCTCTAATGCTCGCTTACGGGCTGCTAGTCCTAGCTTTTGTCGTTCTTTAGGGGACTTTAACAAGCCAATTATTGCTTTAGCTAGTCCTTCTGGATGGTGTGGTTTTACCAGCAGCCCTACATCTTTTAAGGCTTCGGGCACGCCGCCAACACTAGTTGAAACTATTGCTGCTCCACATAGCATTGCTTCAATCACAACATAAGGGAAACCTTCAGAAATACTAGCCATTACTACAATATCAGCTTGGCTATAAACCTGGCTAGGCTTATCTGTTGAACCAGCAAAAGTTATAGTATTTTCTAAAGAGTAAGTTTTAACTCGTTTTTGGCACTCAGCAAAATAATTTTCATCACTAGCTGAACCATAAAATCGAAATTCTACTTCTGGGATTTCTTGGCGTACTATTTTTGCCGCTTCAATCAAGTCTAAAGTCCCTTTAAGTGGAAAAATTAGACCGATATTAGCAATCATTGGACGAGTGTTCGCTGTACCTTCGATAGGGTAAAAAATGCTAGGGTCTGCCCCATTGTAGATTACTTTGATCTTTTCTTCTTTTACTCCCCACCATTTTTCCCAGCGAGTGTTATAGCTACAAACAGGTGATACTTGATCTGCAAAATGGTAATTAACCGCAACTACTGCACCAATTAATTGATAAAGAAACCATCTGACAAACAATGATGAAATCTGTCGACTTAAGTTCAAATACTGTTCTCTGATGTAAGTGCCATGTTCAGTTAATAAATAAGGTGTTCCTCTTTGCAGTTTAGCAATTACACAAGGTAGGCCGCAAAAAGCGGCAGCGGCTGAATGAGTGAGATCACTGGTTGGAATAGGGAAATGAAGCACTAAAAGGAAGTGATAAACTAGTCTTAAAGCTTCTGTTAATTCAGCGATACTAGGGTTATTTACTTCTTTGTGTTGTTTTTGCCATTCAGTGCTAGCTAGGCTAGAAAAGCTTTGCCAAACCGCACAGGACTTCATAGTTTGATGATAGTCTCGATTTTGAAAGTAGTTATGTAAAGTAACTAGTAAGCTTCCTAGATAGTTACTATCAAATTCAGTGGAAAAAATTGTTAAAAGAAATTCCTCAAAAAGTGGTAAAAACTCTTTTATAATTGTCTGTTCAACAGTACTTAACTTGACTTTTAATGCTGTAGAAAAAGGAAAATGCCAAGAATATTCTGCTGGGTCGCTAATACCCCATAGAGGTACTTTTAAGAGTTGGCGCACATTTACAGGTAGCTCATAGCGTTGTTTTAAGTAAGGGTGCATCATTACTGCTAGAAGAGTAAAGTCTATTTCTGGCAAGTTACGGACTAATACATCACACCAAGTGCTAACTCCTCCTTTATGAAAAGGATAAGTGCCTTCAGTTGCTAGCAAAATGGAAAGAGACGACATTGTAATAATTAGTGAAAGGTTCTCAAGGAATTTGACTTATTGGAAAAGTTCTTCCAACGAATTAACATCAAAAATACGAACTGCCCAAAGTTCTAAAGTAGCAGCATCAGCAGAATTAATTTTATCAATTGCTGATTGAGGCAAAACGCCAAACTTACGCTCAAGTTGACGTTGTAAAATAGTTGCTTCGCCTTGTTGAACACCTTGTTGAACACCTTGTTGAACACCTTGTTGATGACCTTGTTGAATACCTTGTTGAATACCTTCTAGGTGGCCTTGTTGGAAAATACCAAAAAGAAAAGAATTATCACGAATATCAAAAGAAGTAGACATAGAGTTAAGCTCCTGTAAAATAAGAGGTTCAAAGTTGCGAAGACCAGATAAAATAAAAAGCTTAGTTAAAGCATCTTCTCTATCATGACGAGGAAGTTGAGCTATTTTTTCAAGGATTTGGGCAATAACAGTATGAGTATTATTAGCATGACATAAAATAGCAAGTAAGTTGTCAGCAAGTGAATCACTTTCTAGTAAAGCATCAGCAGGAAATGTGCGAATATCTATAAGCTGATAACTGAATTGTAAATTAGGATGAGAAATATTTGAACTACTGTTAAAAGATTTATTGCCAACATAAATAACTTGTTGTAGTGGAATTTGGCTATATTGCTTATAGATTAAATAATAATACTCAAGCATTCTCAAGGCCATTTCTTCATCATCTGTACTTTGAAGCTCTAAATGATAAATTGTGCCATTGCTAAGACGCATTACTAAGTCTGCTCGACGGGATGATACTTCTGGGAATTCTATATTTAGCCGTTCTATTACTTCAAGAGTTTGCCCTAGTAGCAATTGTACTAACCTACTTGATGATGCCTGAAATAGCTCTTTTAATGTCACATCGTACTTCATAGAAAACACCTTTACTTTTGTTTTTTATGAATAGATGGATTTTTAACAAATTTTCGCTTAACAATAAAAGCTTTTCTTATTTTATACCAAACTTAACTTCTGCGGGTTGGCCAGCGAGTAAAGACCCATT
>JAHFUF010000450.1 GCA_023265235.1 Blastocatellia bacterium | reverse complement strand
ATGAAGAGGTAGGCGAGGTTTTAAGTATTGATCCTAGTACTGTAAAACGTGATTGGTCAGTAGCAAGGGCTTGGCTAGCATGTCAAATTCAAAAACAATAGATACACAAGCACACTATAACAAACTCTCCGACCTTTTTTTAGCTGCGTTGGAACAAGAAACCATCACACGAAAAGACTTTCTGTTAAAGGCTACTGAAGGTGATATGGAACTGCTAGCAGAAGTAGAAAAGATGTTAGTAGCAAATGCTTGTTCTGAGTTGTTTTTAGATAATCCTCTCATCAATATCAATTCAGCCCTTTCAAACTTAATAACAGATGACTCTCCAAGTAAAATATTCATTGGTCAAACAATTGGTAAGTACACCATTGTTAAAGAGATTGGGCAAGGAGGAATGGGGGTTGTTTATCAAGCTACGCGAAACGATATTCCTGATAGTAAACCTGTGGCTATTAAGCTGTTGAGGCAAGGTATAAACCGAGACATGGCACTTCGCTTCCATGCAGAATATCGTATAATGGCTAATTTAGAACACCCTAATATTGCACGATTACTTGATGTAGGCACAGTAGAGAGTGGTTTACCATATTTTGTGATGGAACTAGTTGATGGTTGTGCAATAGATACATATTGTAAAGATAAACAGCTTAGTACAGAAGAACGCCTTAAACTCTTTATCAAAGTGTGTGCAGCAGTGCAATACGCCCACCTAAATCTCGTTGTACACCGCGATCTCAAACCCAATAACATATTAGTAACTACTGATGGCAATGTTAAGTTACTAGATTTTGGCATTGCTAAAATAATAAAAAGCGACAATTTATATGATGACATAAAGCTTACCCAAACTGGTTTGAGGATAATGACTCCTGCATATGCCAGCCCTGAACAGGTACGAGGAGGCAAAATCACGATCTATGTTGATGTTTATGCACTGGGAATACTACTTTATAAATTATTAACTGACCGTTTGCCCTATGAGTTTAATGGTTATACACCAGCAGAGATCGAGCGTGTAATTTGTGAGCAAGACCCTACTAAAGCAAGCACAATCATACGTCGCGCCAAAGCCGCAAGCATTTCTGAAGAAAAAGACAATAAAAGATTGGCAAAAAAACTAGTGGGAGATCTAGATAACATTCTGTTAATGGCGATTAGAAAAGAGCCAGAACGCCGTTATAGCTCTGTGGAGCAATTTGCACAGGATATAGAAAAGTATCTTAAAGGTTTTCCCACTATTGCTCATAGAGATAGCTTATATTATAGAGCTAACAAATTTATTCTACGTAATAAATTCTTCTTAACCATAGCTATTCTGATACTTAGCCTTTCAATAGGTATTATCTGGCAAGCTACACGAACAGAACAAGAACGCACACGTGTTCAAGCGCAACGTCAGTTAGTAGAAGCACGTTCTAAAGATGTACGTGATTTAACTAATGCCTTACTTTTTAAGTATAACGATGGCTTAGAAAAACTTGCAGGTGCAACAAAATTGAGAGAAGAGATGATAACCGAAGCACTCAAATACCTTGATCGGTTAAATCAAACTTCTGACCAGGATTTACAACTGCAAAATGAATTGGCTATGGCATATCAAAAAGTAGGAGATTTACAAGGTAGGCCATCAAGAATTAATCAGGGGAACTTATCTGCGGCATTAGAGAGTTATAAAAAATCAGTAGACATCTTTCAAAGATTATTATCTTCAAATCCTAATGATATTGGAGTAGAAACAGTCTTAGCAACTACAGTAGAAAGAGCAGGAGATATATTGCGTAGTATGGGTAATACGCAAGAAGCAATAGAACATTATGAGAAAACTCGTGCTATTCGTGAAAAGGTGATCAAAATTAATAGTAATGATATTAATAATCATTACTTATTGGCAAATTGTTACTACAAACTAGGAATTGCTTGGAAATTAAAAGGGGATTTTCCTACAGCTTTTCAATTCTATTGTAAAGCACTAGATATTCGTAAACAGTTAATGACAAGCGAGCCTTCTAATACTAAATTTCGCTTGGGACTAGCCACTATGTACGCTGAGTTGATTAGCGTGATAAACAATAGTTGTGATTTGCTAGTAGAAAATTCATCTAACCCTAACTTGATTCAGAAATTCAATCAAAGGCTCTTATTTTATAATAATTTAAACATAGAAATAGCCGAATATCTTTCTTCATTAGAACCAGATGATCCATTTTTGCAAAGTGAAGTAGCAGGTACATGTAACCAAAGAGCAAGGCTTTTACTTACAGAGGGTGAGCTAGATCAAGCACTATCATATGTGCAAAAAGGGTTAAAAATATTACAGACTTTAGTAGAAATAGATCCTAACAATGTAGACTTCAAAATAAGGTTAGCCATAGGCTATATTTCAATGGCGCAAGTTCACTTAAAACAAGGAGATAATGCCCAAGCTATTACCTTTTGCCAAAAGGCTATCACCATTTTTCGTGGATTGATTGAAAAAGAAAATAAAGACGTTTCACTACAATACCACTTAGGTAATAGCTATGCTCTATTGGTTAGTATTTATAGTAATGCTGGTGACAATAGTAAAGCAGAGAATTATTTACGGCTATCTTTTAACGTATGGAGCGAGTTAGTAAGTAAAAACGCTGACTATAGCTATTTGGGTGCTAAATATTTGCCTACTTTAAATCAATTATCTTTATGTTTAATCAAACAGCACAAAGAGGCAGAAGCAAGAGAGTTGTCACGACAAGTTATCCTTGAATATGAAAGGAAGATAGCAGAAAACAAGCTTTCAGTTGTAGCAATGTCTGACTATGCATGGTTTCTTTTAAACTGTAATCCAGAGTCTTTACGCAATAAAGACTTAGCAATAAAGTATATAGAACAAGCCAATCGCCTTAGTGAAGGAAAAAACCTCCCCGTTTTAATTAATCTCTTAATGATACGTTCCCGACTTAGCCATAATAAAACCCCGACAATAAACGAGTTAGAACAACAAATCGAAAATATTATAGATTGCAATTGATTGCAGTTAACTACAGCGTAACATAAAAATTTTATATTTTATGCCCAGCCCAGCCGTGAACGGCTGGGCTATTATCAGTAGCCCCTCTGGGGCTTAAGAATTGAGGAACAAAAATCTAAATTTATTTATGTTCTTTAAGCCACGTTAGTGGCTACCGATAATAGCCTTGGGATTTATCCCTAGGCTAAAAAATACTAAAAAATACAATCTTATCTAGGCTAAAAAATACAATCTTATTTAAGTTACACTGTATTAAACCTAGATTGCAGTGGAATTTTAGCTTTCCGGTTTTTCTGGAAAAGTTTTTTATTTTGATGCGCCTTTTTCTCCTCCTTTCTTGCATTAGTTAAATGAAGAGCAACTTAAGCCATAACAATACTTCGTAAGAAGAATGTTATTTCTGTAACAAATTTTGTGATAAGGCTAGAGATGTTGTACTACTTATTAATAGTCAACGTAAAAGACGTAGTGTCTATTATTAGCACTGCTTAGCTTTTCTTTACAAGGTTTTTACAGAAGATGCTCTTATTAACGATCTATTTTTAACATCACTATTTAATAAGGAGACAAATATGTCAGCATCACGCAGTACAACATGGACAATAAACAATGCCACAGAATCCGATTTCAATCTTGTTTCTGCTAATCTTGCTCACGGTGTGTGGGCAAGTAATCCTCCTCAAATGATAAAAAGCGGGCAAAGTGTAACATTTAAGGCTGAGTCTGATGGTATAGCGACTGGTACAGAAGGAACTATTATTTACTCTATTCCAGCCGGACAGTACAGTTTCTACTTTGACAATCCATTTATAGGAGCTGATAGCTATAAAGTTACTTGCCCCAATGGTTATGATAATTCAACAACACAAACAACAGGCAATGACCAAGTATTGGTTACCCGTTGTTTTAAAGATTAAAGAAAAGATAGCACTAAAAATGTAATGCTAAGAAACAAACTACAAAAACTACAAAAGTTGTGACTTATTGCATTACTAATTAGCTACACTAATGTCAACAATCACACTTCTTGATTAGTGTTTAAAGCAGCACTCATCAAGAAGTGACAATAGAAACTTTGGACGATTTTAGCAGATATTAAGTGTCCTCATAAGTCAATACACCAAAACTAGCCAAAAATATCCTTTACCCTCTTACGAGCTTAGTTTTACGTAATCTGGAAAACAGGTCAAGGTTAAAGGTAAACGATAAATTACTCAAATCAATATATTAATCTTAACTAAGGAGATCTTATGAACAAACTAAAAGTAAGTCTGTTTATGCTATTAAGCTTATTGTTATGTCCGCTATGGGCGATAAATAGCCAAGCACAAGTAAACGGAGTAGTACCAGAGGTAACAGTGGAGCCTGGTATAATTCAAGTTAATCAATCAACAAGCGCAATAGTTACAATAAGTAACGTAGGGTCAATAAATACAATTCCTACAAATGCTAGTTTTGAGCTAACTTTTAGTACAGCCTTTGGGTCAATAACATCAGTTGATCCTGCTGTATTACTATCAAACCCATCTCCTTCTGGGTTTACGTCAAGTGATTTTCAAATATTAACAGTTACTAGCACTGGAACATCTACTATTTTTTATAGAGGAACATCAAAACCATTTATAACTGGTGATAGTTTTTCTATAAAAGTTAATTTTAGTTCAGCTTCTACACCTGGTCAGGGTGTTGTTTTATTAACTGTTACTGGTTCTAACATTTCTTCTTCTTTTTCTTCTATTTTTGCTCGTCAAGAAGTTCCTATAGTTTCCTTTATAGCTTCTGGTGCTACAGGCGCAACAGGCGCAACAGGTGCGACGGGTCCAACTGGCGTTGCTGGTGCTACAGGCACTACTGGTGCATGGTTCTAATGGTAGTGTCCAACAGGTGCTACTGGCGCGACAGGTGCTACAGGTGTTGGCGTTGCTGGTGCTACAGGTGCGACGGGTGCGACGGGTCCAACTGGCGTTGCTGGTAATACAGGCG
>JAHFUF010000449.1:4607-4997 GCA_023265235.1 Blastocatellia bacterium | reverse complement strand
ACCGCATTAACCAACAAAATGATGTATGTGGACGATATTACGGCCTGCACGGTAGCTACTTGGTGGGCTTACCGAAAAGGCCCCTTAATCTTAGAAGGGCCACCAGGCGGGGGGAAAACCTGTTTGGCCAGGGCTATAGCAGAAATAATGGGCTGTCCTTTCTATCGCCTACAGTGCTATCGCGGCATTGGCAAACGCGAGGCTTTGTATGATTGGAATGAAAGCCTCCAAAAGATCTTGGTACAAGAGGCTAAACAAGCTCAGAAAAAAGGTAATTATACTAGCATTCTCTATCAACCAGAGGCTTTAGTCTTAGGCTCTTTAGGCCAAGCGCTCCTTAATCCCGCCGAGCATGTGCTCGTTCTCATAGATGAACTCGATAAAGTGCCG
>JAHFUF010000449.1:0-4597 GCA_023265235.1 Blastocatellia bacterium | reverse complement strand
GGAAGAAGAGAGTTTTGAGGGGCTACTGCTAGAGTTTGTAGATGAAGGCGCGATTACAATTGCCGAATGGGGGAATAATAGTAAAAGTCGTATTCTCCCGGCTTCTGGCAAAGCTCCCCATATCATTATTACCTCTAACGCTGGTACTAATGGCCAGAGAAAATCTCTTTCTGACCCGATTCTGCGGCGTTCTAGTCACTATTTATATTTGCCCGAACCTAATTTAGTGCGTCAAGTTGACATCTTAAAAGGCAAAGCCCCCGGTTTAGCCATACTTTAAGCGGGTATAACATTCTACTTGTTTCTGTCATTATCTTGCTCCTTAATTTTTTACTGACTTTTAAGTTTACAACGATATTGGCGTTGGGACTCCCTTTTTCTTCTCTTTTTTAGGTTTTTGTCCTGTACAGAGATGGAATACATAAGATTAGCAAAAACATACCTTCTCTAAAAAATACTAACTGTTTTATATTGTTATATTTAAGTTAGGCAATAACGCCCTAGTTTTTTGTTTTTTTACCTTTTGGAGTATCTTGATTTGGAGGAAGATGTGGTGCATTATTAGGTGTTTTAATCTTTGCTTTAGTACCTAAGCTAGCTTCTAACAGGCAAAATATGGAGCTTGAGAGAGTTAAGATAAGCACTGTGTAGTTAATTAAAAGTATTATCTTTGCTTTAGAAATAGATCCTGATATCCATATTCGCTCTGCAGGGAAATTTAATTCTAGGATTCCAGGAGAATAACTTCCATTCAATTTATTTTTTATATAAGATTTTGTTTCTTCCGTAAGATCTGACTCTAAACCTGCAATATGCTGAACTATAGGTATGCCCTCAGAACGAGGTGGGAAGTCATATACAAAGTGATTAAACGTCCATGAATAGAGCAAGGCTGTTGGTAGAACTAAGACAAAGCAAAGGACTCCTACTCTAACCCACCTTCGTCTATATTTTTCTATAGGTAAGGCTCTCCCCATTGCAGAAGTAAGCAATAAAATTATAAGCACACAAAATGAACTAAGCCCTACAGCATATTTAGAGTTGACTTGTTCTGGCGGAGCTATATTAGTTAAAAACCCACCAAATGCTGAAAATAGAAAGACAACTGCCCCGATAAATGGAGCAAGAAGTTTTTTTAAATCCATAATGACAATCCTTTTTAATCCTTTACCTTTAACACCAATGGGACTTTTAATTCTTTCCTCAGTTCTAACAAGTATGGAGGAGTTACAGGATGTAGTGGATCCCCATCCTGTGCAGCCCAGATTTGATAGTTTTTAATTGGCAACTCTTTAACTGATCCTGAACCCAAGCCGGGAAACCCTAATGTATCAACAGGTGGATTCACTAGTGGTTCTCGATAAAGTCCATTAGCTACATAATATACCCTGAGATTATTTATCTTTTGAAGATCGTTTCCCTTTATCTCCACAATAACCTCAAATACTGGCTCACTATCTGGAAGCGCCCCTGCCATTACCTGATCATACTTACTGATTTCTACCTTCAAATCCTCATGAATAGAAGAAATTTGAGCTGAATCTGTAACATTTAGCTTCTTTTCTGATTTAAGCATCTGATCTAAAAGTGATTTCAACAATTCTGCCTCATTATGTAAGGAGAAAAGTGTTTCTTGGTGTAAGGGAGGACCCGTTCTTTGTTCAGTAGTACGCTTAATATGAGTAAACCAATCTGCTAAATCTTCTATATTACTAACTAAATCTTCTTTAATTTCATCATTCTCAAAACGATCTATTCTCAGCCTAATAAAGCGAGACTGTTTCAAAATTAATGATTGGAATTCCTCAGTTTGTTTCTGATTGTTAAGCGTACGTGTTAAGGCAACTAAGAAATCATGTTGTACCTCAAACTCTTTATCTTGTAAATTTTTTAGCTTTTCTATGACATCTTTAGGAACACTTTTAGCTTCTAAAATTCCTAAACATTGTTCAGTAATTTTGAAATGTGGCAAAAAGGGCTTTGATAGGCTATTAATTGCTTCTACATCTTTATTCAGTTCATCCTTAAACTGTTTATCAACAGTAAGTAATACTATATAACCCTTCTTTAATTTTTGTTCAAATAGAGTTCCCCCTATAACCTTTGGGATTTTGATAGTACTGCCAAGAGGAAGGGGATCAATTCTTTTGAGTTCTGGATTCAAATTATAAAGCAAAGCATATGACTCGTTATCTGAATGTATCCCATTATCTTTCAATAGGTTAACAATACGGTTATTTTTGACCACAACTTTAGTTACTGTAGTAATTTTAATATCTTCTTTAGGCCATTCTTCAGATAATAACTCTTCATCATCTTTGACAAATTCCATAGTAATAGAATAATTATCTAGCTTAACTTCTAAAGTAGAAGCTTTAGAAGGAATAATGGGAAACAGAAGAAGAACAAAGAATAATAACCCAAATATGATCATATTGTAGTATTTCATAGTTTTTCCTTAATATATTTTACTAGCAGTTTACTTAGCTAAAGCTTGATTGTTAAGTAAAGGTGTAGACTTCTTCTTTGAGAAATCAAGGAGTGAGGGATATTGAATCCCCTCATCCTTTACCTCTGGATATAATTCTTTGTAATGCAAAGGTAGGCGCTTTTCTGCTTCTGACAACCATTGAGTCAATGTTATGGTTGGATTTCCCGTCATTATATTTACCAGTTCTTCGGTTAGCAATGATCTTCCTATGCGTTTCAACAATGTTGCTTTGGCTGTCTTATCCGCTTGAGCTGCACATAATATCTTCATCCCTTTGTCATAGGATAACTGTCCAAATCCTTTGTCTCCCAATGGCCCTGGTCTGAACTCTTTGCCTGGTACTGCTGCTGAATGACAGGAATCTAATATCATCATCATCTCCCCTGCATCTACCCCTTGCCACCACCTTGCCAAATCATCACTTGATATGCAATGTGCTAGAAATGAGGCTGCATCTTTGCTTACCTCTGTTTCTTCTGGCTGTCTTAGACTGCTATTGAGCACTTCTTCTGTTATACCTCTGGGCGCTCCTGTATCATAAGGCACTACATAGAAATTACCTTCTGGATCTGCATAACCGTGACTAGAGATAAATAATATTACTAGGTCATCAGGTGTCGCCGTTTTAAGTTTATTCCCCTTATCTACTTCTTGCCTTAGTTCCTTACTAACCTCTTTACCTGCTAATATATCCAGTACTGCTTCAATATTAGCTTTGGTAGCTTGCTTCAAGGCGACTCCCCGACCATTTTCATTCAAGGCAGACAGTAATTGTATGTCTACTACTTCATACTGTCCTGCTAGCTTATCATTTAACAATTGTTGCATATCCTGAGCATTCTGTACGGGAAAGTCTAAATTCCATCCTGATTGATTAGCATTTGCTCCTACTGTAATCACATAGGCTTTTGGCTTTATACTATCCGTATAATTTGGAAGGGGATAAGCCCAGGGTTTGGTAGTAGCACTTTTAACACGATCACTATTAAATGCGTAGGCAGTAAATTGTACCGTTTTGATGCTACCTTGTTTAGGTAACTGAATATTAGGGAAAGTAATGGTAATGCTTCCTGTGCCTGGATCAATATCTAGTTTGTTTGTGTCTCGCCAAATATTTAGATTGGCATTGAAATTATTTGATTTGATAGATGCTACTGTGCTAGTATTTTTGTTGGGCCATTGAGCTACTAATTGCTTATCCCGAAATAAACGTAAATCGTAAGCTCCTGATTTTATATCGACCTTTTCTCCCTGTTGTAATAAAATACCCTTATTTTCAGTTACTTTAACACACACTGACACCCTATCTGATTTATCGATCTCTTGTTTAACGCTAATTATTGTTACTTCTGGCTGGATAAGATTTAAGCTGGCAGGTGAAGGTACTGATTTAAATGGATAATTTCTTAGAATAAGAGATAATAAGTTTGGTGTAAAGTAATTTCTGGTGAAGATTTCTAATGATAATGACTTGAGTGCGTAGTTTGGCATAACCCAAAATAGTTCTTTTATATCCTCTATATTACTAGTATCAAAGCGACCATTTGGTGCTACCACCACATAATCATCATCAGTAAAAGTAATTAATTTACATAATTCCTTGCCTGTTTTACCCTCCCATATCCTAGTTGTAGAGTCAAAACTGCTTGTAACAATAAGATTCTTATCTGATGTTATGGCTACTGAATTCACAATACCTGAATGCCCAGAGAATGTCGTCAATAGCTCTCCAGTTTCAGTATCCCATAGCTTGGTGGTGTTATAATCATTGCCACTGACAACATACTTGCCATCTGGCGTTATCGCTACTGACCTAACATAACCTGAATAGTCAGAGAAGGTTGTTATCTCTTTACCAGTGGCAGTATTCCATAGCTTAGTGGTGCCATCGAAACTGCCAGTAACAATACGACTACCATCTGGTGTTATCGCTACTGATGCTACAACGTTCGAATGCTTAAAGGTGCTTAGTTCTTTACCAGTAATAGCATCCCATAGCTTGGCTGTACCATCCCAACTACCAGTAACGACATACTTGCGAGTTGACGTTATGGCTACTGATGTCAAACGATCTGAATGCCCAGAGAATGTTAATGGCTTTTTAGT
>JAHFUF010000448.1 GCA_023265235.1 Blastocatellia bacterium | reverse complement strand
TTGTTTAATAAATGTTTTTAGTTCAGTTTTCCAAGTCTCTGAATAACGTTTATACTTTTTGGCTAGGCTATTTTGCTCTAAGTAAATCTGATATGCCCATTCATTCCAAATAGTTACATCATTATCAACCAAATATTTTATATTAGTATCGCCTCTTAAGAACCAAAGTAGTTCATACGCAATAAACTTAAAGCTAACCTTTTTGGTAGTAAGAAGTGGAAACCCAAGAGACAAATCAAAGCGTGTTTGGTAGCCAAAAATGCTAGTAGTACCTATACCAGTACGGTTTGATTTTTTTTCGCCTTTGCTAAGAATATATTTTAATAAGTCTAAATACTGTTGCATAAGCTAATTATTATTCACCTAATTGTAAATACTATGTTGTGTTATTAACCGGGCTAAAGTATCTTAAACGCAAAAAGAAGTCAAGAAATCAAGAATTTATCTGGAAACAGTAACTATTTTCTAGGAACTTTTTCTAGTAATCACTGTTAAACTTATTACTATATAAATCATAGTGTCAACCATAAGATTTAACCCTAAACTCTTCTAAACTAAGAAACCTATAGAATTTCAGGAAAAGTTTTTGCTGAATCTAATGATAGCTTTTTTTATAATTTACGCGTCATCAATTAGAAGAAATTAATTTATATTTGGTCAATACCAAAGTAGTTGAAATATTTTTAGAAGTAGTTTAGCAATATGCAGGAAAAATTTTCCTAGCACTTAAGAATTTTATTTATATAGAAAAAATCAAATCTTTAAATTTTAATAATAGAGAGGCGAAACTATGGGAAAAGAATCCTGTGTTGATGGTTCTTTGCTAAAAACGCGACGTGCCTTCCTAAAAACAAGCCTAGGTTTTGGCCTAGGTAGTATGATGCTAGGCTGGCTTGATCCTGCAAATTTATCTTTATTAGGGAAAGTAAAGGCATCTGGAACAAACATAACTCCTAGAGCATCAGCAAGAAATTGCTTACTAGTAGTTTTACGTGGAGGTGCTAGCCATACAGATACATTTGACTTGAAAGTAGGCAAATGGACACCAAAAAACCTAAAACCCACTAAGTTATCAACAGGTTACCTTTGGCCATTAGGACTAATGCCAAAGCTAGCAGGAAAGGCAGACAAATTCTCCTTAATTCGTTCACTACAACATGTAGAAGTAGTACACGAACGTGCCGAATATTTTTTGGAAACTGGCCGAAGATTAAACCCTGGATTAAGACTAGAGATTCCACATATTGGAGCGGTTACTGCACTAGAAACTGAAGCTAGTCGTAGTGCTTCAGATATTTTTCCTAGCTTTATTACATTTAATCCTTTTTCTTATTTTGCTACTAATAATGGATTTTTACCTACTCAAACAGCCCCGTTTCAGTTAAATAATGTAACTCAAGGTATAAGTAACCTACTGCCTAAAGATGGTTTGGCTGCTTTTGAAAGGCGGCGCAACACATTTCAATTACTTGATGGAGCAGACCAAGAGTTTTCTTCACAACCTCTTTCTATAATTCAAGCGCAAGCAGAAAAATTACTTAAAGACCCTATTACTAAAACAGCTTTTATTGCTTCTCCAGAAGATCTCTCTCGTTATGGTTCTAACCCTTTAGGAGGTTCTTTTGCAATTGCTCGAAATCTATTTAAGGTTAATAGAGGAACTCGCTTTATTGAAGCAAATCACTTTAATTGGGATCATCATAACGGTATCTATAGTAGTGGTGTCCTGGAATCTAGGTGTAAGGAACTAGATACTGCCCTATCTACTTTAATTGATGATTTATCTGCTCTACCAGGACAAGCTAGTGGGAAAACTCTATTAGATGAGACTTTAGTAGTAGTAACAGGTGAGTTTGGACGTACAGTTGGCCCACTTAATCGTAGTAAGGGACGAGACCATTATCCTTATGCTTTTTCCGCTATGATGTTAGGTGGTGGAATACAAGGTGGACGTGCCATTGGCTCAACCGATGAACTTGGCGCAGGAATAGCAGATTTTGGTTGGAGCCAAAACAGAGCAATTCACCTATCAGATATTACTACAACTATTTTTTCTGCTTTAGGCATTGACTGGACTAAAACCTTAAGTAATACTCCTTCGGGACGACCATTCCGCTATGTTGATCCTGAAGCTATTGGCGATGAAGATAGCTATGAAATCTCACCTTTGTTTTAGGAGGATAAATTAATGAAACGATTTGTATTATGGTCTTTTGTTCTAGTAGTAGTTTTTTGCAATATGTTACCTTCTAGAACACAACAAGCCGCCCAACACCCTTTAAAACCCCAGCAAACAAGAGAAATCCCTAAAGAATTTATTCAAGCACGCAAAGAGCGACTCCAACAACGTAGAGAACAAAACCCTCATGAAGGATTGATAGATCTTAATCAATATATTGAACAAGTAGAACAAAATACTAAAGCTATATCAGCAAAATTACCTGCGGCTAGTTCTAGGAATAAAGCTAAAAGCTCCTCTCCAAAATCAATAGAAACTTTTAATAACCTTATTGATAAAGAAATTTTTGGCACTCTAAATGCTCGTGGGGTTAAACCAGCCAAAAAAACA
Organism: Blastocatellia bacterium; assembly: GCA_023265235.1. Lineage (GTDB taxonomy): Bacteria > Acidobacteriota > Blastocatellia > Chloracidobacteriales > JADJPF01 > JADJPF01. Next base: position 2,430 of record JAHFUF010000448.1, on the reverse strand, counting down.
AGTGATGAAGAATTTTGTCGCAGAGTTTTTTTAGACATTACAGGCCATCAACCTAGCCCACAACAACTTTTGCAATATATAGATGACAAAACTTCAGAAAAAAAAGAAAAATTAATTGATGAATTAGTGAACTCTCCAGCTTACGTTGATTTTTGGACATTATGGTTTGGTGATTTAACTAATAATTTTACAATTAGCCGTTCTTTACCATCTGAACGCGATGCTCAATATAAATATTTACGATCAGCAATAGAAAAAAATACTCCTTATAATCAAATTGCCAAAGATATTATTGCCTATAAAGGGGATATTGCTAAAGGGCCAGCCACCCTTACCTTTCACTCATTTATATTAGAAGAAATTGATCAAGATTCGTTTGATGAAATAGCAACACAAGTATCTAGTACATTTCTTGGCACCCAATCAGCTTGTATTTCTTGTCATAATGGAGAAGGTCATTTAGAAACAGTAAACCTTTATTTTTCTACTAAAAAACGTAGTGATTTTTGGGGACTATCTGCCTTTTTTGCAAAAACTGATTTTGTTTCTGGAAAAGGTGTTTTTGCTATTAGTAATAATGAACGAGGCGAATACTTGGCTGACACTATTAAAGGAGATAAGCCCCCACGTAGCGGAGGCATAATTTCACCTTCCTACAAGCTCTTTAGCAATAGCAACGACGAAGCACAGCCCAATGAAGACCGCCGTCAAACCCTAGCACGAATTCTTACTAATGATCCACAGTTTGCTCGTGCTTTTGTTAACCGCGTTTTTGCTCGTTTCTTTACTTTGGGTCTAGTAGAGCCACTTAATGGATTTGATTTAGCACGCCTTGACGCTAATAACCCTCCACCCACACCTTGGACTTTGCAACCATCACATCCAGTACTACTAAATAATTTGTCTGGTTGGTTTGTAGAAAACGGTTATGACATACATAAACTAATAAAGCTAATTGTTTCTTCTCAAGCTTATGCCTTATCTTCTAGTTATGAAGAAACTGCCTGGAAACCAGAATATACTAGACTATTTGCCCGTAAGCTGGTGCGTCGTTTGCAAGCTGAAGAAGTTTTAGATGCCATTACTAATAGCACACAAGTCCCAGCACTTTATTATGTTAGAGGGTTTCCGCAATTTAATAGTGCTTTAGCTTTGCCAGGGGTTGAAGAACCTATATTAGCTGCCAAAGGGGCTGATGACCCAATTAAAGTTACTCAGTTTTTAAGTAACTTTGGTCGTGGTGATAGAAATAACCTTGCTCGCTCTAATGATAGTTCTATTACTCAAGCTTTAGATCTATTTAATAGCGATTTGTTGATTAATCGCCTTGATAGTAGTAGTGGTTTAGCTAATCAAATTGCTACTACCCTAGAACAAGGCAAGCTTTCGCCTGAAGATGCTATAAAAATGCTTTATCTTAATACTCTAGCAAGACAACCAACTACAGAGGAAATAAACAAACTAAAAGAGCATATTAAAAGCAGTCGTCAAGCAGTAGCAGACGTGCAGTGGCTATTATTTAATCGACCAGATTTTTCATATAATTACTAAGTTTATTTAATTATTCTACCTCTTACAAAACTGTGAGAAAAGAATAAAAATATAGTCTCTTGCTAAACATCATTATTAAATCTAAGGTCAGACACATAGGTCTGACCTTTTTATTTTTATCCCCAATAATGTTTATTGATAAAAATTTACAAAAATTCTGGAGATTTTAAGCAACTTATTAAAAAGATTTTCGATAAAATGAATGGATATTCATTCAACATCTGTTATTATTAAAAATAATTTATCTAAACATCAATTAAGGAGCGTTTCTATGGCAATTCGTATAGGTGGTGATAGTTCAACAAATCCAATTCAACAACAAAACACTTCTTCTACAAATCGTGCAACACAACAACCCGCAGTACGCGAAAATAGCGCATTCCAAGGCGATCAAGTTCGCACGACAGACTCACGCGCTGCTATGCGTAGTTCAGAAAACATTGCTGCTAGCAATCTACGCAACCAACTCCAAGGTGCTCCTTCATTGAGTAGTATTGTAAAAAATGCCGCTAGTGCAATGCGTCCAGCAAGTGGCGGTGGTACAGATTCAATAGCAGTTGTCAAAACAGCTACTCCTAATCTAGCAATTCGTGATAATTCCACAGTTACTTCTGCGATCAATTTTCCAGCAGGTAGCGGTGATGTGCAATCTATTAGTGTTAATGTTGATATAGCCCACACCTATCGTGGAGACTTAGTTGTTAAACTAGTTTCTCCTTCTGGCAAAGAAGCCATTTTAACTAATAAACAGGGCGGTTCTGCTGACAATTTTGTCTTATCTGGAAAAGATTTGAGTACTACATTTGCTGGTGAAAAAATTGATGGCGACTGGAAATTAGTAGTTCAAGATACTGCTAATGCAGACACTGGCACATTAAA
>JAHFUF010000447.1 GCA_023265235.1 Blastocatellia bacterium | reverse complement strand
TTAGAGAACTACGTTACCAAGAGAGTTAGAGAACACACCTTAGGGTGCTAGCCAGCCCTGAGCTTCTGTAACTGTTAAGTTAAAAAGCCCTAAGGGTATAGGGGTAGTGCTTAATAGATATACTGATTGGTAACATTATCGAGGCAAACATTACTTCCCGCGTGGAAAGGTTATACAAACTATGAACAAAGTATTTGTACTAGACACAAACAAACAAGCACTAGATATGTGTCATCCAGGAGTTGCTCGAAGGTTGCTCAAAGCAGGGAAGGCGGCAGTCTATAAGCTTTATCCATTCACAATAATACTCAAACAGGAAGTCACTGACCCAAAACCACAACCTTATCAAATAAAACTAGACCCAGGAAGTAAAATAACAGGAGTAGCAATAGTAACCCAAACGACAGGAGAAGTGGTATTTGCTGCTGAAATTGAGCATAGAGGTGGAGCAATTAAAGCTAGTCTAGATAGTCGACGTGGAGTTCGTAGAAGTAGAAGAGCAAGAAATACTCGTTATCGTAAGCCAAGGTTTAATAACAGGACAAGAGTATCAGGTTGGTTGGCACCATCACTACAAAGCAGAGTAGCAAATGTAGAGGCTTGGGTTAGACGACTAATAAAACTATGTCCAATAACAGGAATTAGCTTAGAGTTAGTTAAATTTGACACTCAGCTTATGCAAAATGCTGAAATTAATGGGGTTGAGTATCAACAAGGAACTTTAGGAGGCTACGAGTTACGCGAGTATTTACTAGAGAAATTCCAACGTAAATGTGCTTATTGCGGTAAGTCTGGTTTGCCTTTGCAAATAGAACATATAGTACCAAGGAGTAGAGGTGGAAGTAACAGTGTAACAAACCTAGCTTTAGCCTGTGAAAAGTGCAACCAGAAAAAGGGCACTAAAACAGCTACTGAGTTTGGTTATCCTAAAGTACAAGTCCAAGCAAAGTTACCACTAAAAGACGCTGCTGCTGTAAATACAACAAGGTGGGCATTGTACAACAGGCTAAAAGCAACAGGATTGCCAGTAGAAACAGGAAGCGGAGGGCTAACCAAGTTTAATCGCACTTTACAAGGCTTAGCAAAAGCACATTGGATAGATGCTGCTTGTGTAGGTAGTAGCACTCCATCAAAGCTAGACATTAGCAAAGTCAACCCATTACAAATAAAGGCTACTGGTCACGGCTCTAGGCAAATGTGCAGTATGGATAAATTTGGCTTTCCTCGTACAAAAGCTAAAGCTGGAAAGAAGTTTTTTGGGTTTCAAACTGGAGATATTGCAAAGGCCATTGTTACAAAAGGTAAGAAATTTGGTACTTACACTGGTAAAGTTGCTATTAGGGTTACTGGATCTTTTGACATTTTTACCTCTTCTGGCAGAGTTGCAGGCATTAATCATAAGTATTTCAAACTTTTGCATTCTTGCGATGGCTATTCTTATTTTTACTTAATCTATAACAAGACCGCAATTCCTCCCACGCCTAAAGCCGTGGGCTTCCTTGCGGAAGAACTGTGATTGAAATGTTGCGCAAGTTAGAATTTTATCGTCAACATGGAGTAAGGGAATATTATGTTTATGACCCAGAAAAAGAAGAACTTTTTGGTTACACTCGTTTAGCTGATTCTTTACAAGCAGTAGAAAATATCTCAGGGTGGGTTAGCTTAATTCTTGGCATTAGGTTTGAACCTAGTCCAGAAGGCTTAGCCATTTATTATCCTGATGGCCGAAAGTTTATTACATTCCAAGAATTACTAATTCAAGCTGAAAGTGAACATCAGCGTGCTGAGAAATTAGCAGCAAAATTACGTGAAATAGGTATTGATCCAACACAAATTTAAGGAAAGTATTTAATAGGCGTTCACTGTTCTAATGTTCGTTAACTAATTGATAAATAGGGGTTTTGGTATTGATGAAAAAAAATATATTTGTTGTTCTATTATTATTATTAACACTGGTAAGCAAACTTTATGGACAAGATGTTAATTTTAATGCTATTAACCGAGATTTGGCTGGATTAGGAAACCGTAATTTAGTAGCAGCATCTCCTAGGAGTCATCTACTTAATTCTGCAATCAATGAAGGCAGAGGCTTACAGGTCAATGGCCTTAATACTTTTGATGTGCAAGATATTGCTATTGCAGATTTTAATAGTGATGGTATGGCTGATATTGCTACTATCTCCTCTGAGCCTTTTAATAATAGTAAAGGTACTATCAGTTTATTTCTGGCTACTGGTGATGGTAATTTTTCATTGCCACAAACTTTCCCTACTACGAATAAACCTTTTGTTTTAACGGCTATTGATGGTGACAATGATGGTCTTATTGACTTAGCTGTTGTGGAAAATGGCTTAGTCGAGATTTTTAGCGGTTTTTTACTTAATACAGGTCTAATTACTCCTAGAGATAGACTTGGTGATCCTAATAATAACCCTTCTGGTAATGGATTATTGATATCTGCTGGTACTCCTATTTCTACTGCATTTATTAAGCTTAACGCTGACTCTATTTCTGATTTAGTAGTAGTTTCAGCTACAGCTACAGAATCTCTTGCCCAATGTGATATTTTTCTTTCTGATAATGGCAATTTAACTACTAAACCCGTTATGTTAAAGACAGTAGGTAGCGTTGAAGTAGGTGCTGGTTCACAAAAAACTCTAGCAATTGCTGCGGCTAATTTACCTGACCCTCAAACTGCTAAGGTTGATAAGGATTTGGATATTTTTATTGCTACTAGTTTGGGGATTGAAATATTTGAAAATACTACTACTAACTTTGTTGCTCAACCAATACTCACGCTTTCTAGTAAGGTTTCTCAAGTAATAGCTGGAGACTTAAATAGTGATAGTAAAACAGATATTTTGGCACTAGATAAAACATCAGGGGTAGTGTTTGATATTTTGGCATTTAATGATGGCTATGCTGTCCCAATTACAGTTCAATCTAGACCTAATGCCATTACTTTTGCTCTTTTTAACTCCAATACTAGCTCATTATTAAGTATGGCAATTCTTACTAGTTCAAGCTCACAAAGTAGCCAAAATAGTATTGTTGTGCTTTCAGCAAACCGTTTTGGTATATTTCAATTTTCTAATATATTACCTAGTGATCCTACTATTTCAATCAATAATCCTTCTGTGCTTGCTATAGGAAGACCAGGGCGTGTTCCTGCTCTTCCTCCTCCTGCTACTCCTTCTGCTGGTGGTGATGATATTTTGATTGGTCAACATGCAATAGGAATAAATAAAGGAGGATTGTTACTTTTATCAAATCGGCTCAATTATCAAGCTCCTATTTTACCTGTAATTACCAATATGCAATCTATAGATTTTGATGGTGCTGGTGGTGTAAATGATTTGCTGATTGTTGAACAAAACCTCGGTCAAGTTTACTTAGTATTAAATAATTTTGGACAAGTTATGCCTATTGTCGTTAGAGATTTGTTTACTTCAGGCAGACAGCTTATTACATCAGCCACCATTTTTCGTGACCCAATAACAGGAGTAAACAACCTAGCAATTAGCCTAATCTCTAATCCAGGGCTAGCTACTGCTAGTGGGCAGATTATTACAGGGACTATGACAGGGTTTGGAGACACAAACTCCATGCCTCGGTTTCGTCAATTTGTTGCAAGCCAAGGAATTACTAACCTAATGGCAGGCGATTTTAATAATGATGCCTTTGATGACCTTGCTTATATTGACCCTATTAATAACTCTATTGCAATAACACTTAATAATGGTCGTGGTCTTTTTGTTGATACTACTATTAGAGAAACAGGAGGGTTTATTCCTGTTGCTGCTACTCTGTTTGATGCAAATGATGATGATTTCTTAGATATAGCAGTAGTAAATCAAGGTGCTGGGACTCAAGGTAATCAGTCTTTAGTTTCTATTTTGTTTGGTAATGGAAAAGGGCAATTTCAAATTACTGGAAACCTGTTGCAAGTACCTAATTTTGCTCTATCAGTTGTGGGAGGACTCGAAAGTCTTTCTACTAATAATGGAATGCGCCAAGTAGTAGATTTTAACCAAGATGGATTTGCTGATTTGGCAATAGTAAGTACTGGAGTAGCTAGTTTAGGGGGAAATGATGCGGCTTCGCTAACATTACTACTTAATCGCCCTGACAACCCAGGTCAATTTGTTGTTCAACCTCCTATTCCACTAAGAGATGAAGGAGCAAACACTTCCTTACAGTTACTCGCCAAATTAGGCGGTGCAGCAATAGTATCAGGTCGTTTTGGTGATAGTAGTGTAAATAGTGGGTTAGGATTTGGTGGAGCAAATCAAACTTTAGCAGTAGGAGATTTTAATTCTGATGGTAATCAAGACATAGTTGTTGGTGGTACTAGACTAGTTAATAACCTAAACTTTCGCTCTGCAATCTATTTAATAGGGAATGCTACAGGAGGTTTAGCAAGAATAGTCAGACCTCAAAGAACAATGGAGTATCTAGGAACAGATCCTAATCTAATGGCAGGTGATACTTTTGTATCAAGTGCAACAGTAAATTTTAGTGGATTAACCTTACCTCCTGATGCTGTTCATATTTCAGTAAATGGTCGTGTTTGGGTAGATAATAACCGCCCACCAATAATAAACCGTGCACCTAATATTACTATACAACGTGAAGACCTTAATGCTCCAACAGGTATGGGTATAAAAGAAATAGTAACAATAGGACAGATATTAACTATTCCAATTTCAGGTTTTGATGCAGATAATGACCCGCTAACATTTCGTCTAGTAGCAACACCAACAGGACAACAACCCCCTGAATTTGTCACTATACAAAACCTTAATCAAACTAGCGCGCAACTTACTATTGATACTAGTAACCTTACAAAAACACCAAATGTATTGACTAACAGAATAGTAGTAGAAGTAAGTGATGCAATGAGCAATGGTAATGGTGGTAGACAACCCCTTACTGCCAGAGCTTATTTTACATTGATAATAAGACCAAACTCGGCACCAACCATTGCCCCTATTGCTAA
>JAHFUF010000446.1 GCA_023265235.1 Blastocatellia bacterium | reverse complement strand
AATGAAAAAATTTATTGTTTGTTGGCTATTTTTATCTTTACTCAATATTAATTTACTTGCTCAAGAAAATTTAATTGGGAAACCTAAACTAAATACAGAAAAAAAAGAAGTAGGAAACCTGGTATTAGAAGGCATTCCCACCATTGATAAAAGTGTTTTTGAGCGTACAGCGCAATATCAAAATGTTCGTTCTGCGGGCTTTGTGGCATGGCATCCAAGCGGTAAAGGCGTGTTGGTTTCTACAAGATTTGCTGAGACATCACAACTACATTACGTAGGTGCACCAGCAGGTTTTCGTAAACAGTTAACTTTCTTTCGTGAACCAATTAATGCTGCTTGGTACTCTCCTGATAAAGATCGCAAAGGCTTTGTTTTTAGTATGGATACTGGGGGCGGTGAGTTTTATCAGCTTTATTGGTTTGATGAAAACACTGGACGACATACTTTACTAACAGATGGAAAATCACGCTATGAGTCTTTTGCTTGGTCAAACAAAGGCGATCGTGCTGCTTTTGTTAGCACTAAACGTAATGGTAAAGACTTTGACATTTATTTAATGGAAGGCACAGACTTAAAAGCTACTAAACTACTTAAGGAAACCAGCGGTCAATGGAATGTAGTAGATTGGTCAAGTGATGATAAAAAATTGCTGATAAGAAATTATATTTCTGCTAATGAAAGCTATTTGTTTACTTTAGATATTGCAAACGGACAGTTAACAGAAATTAATCCTAATCAAAAGGCTAAAAAAATTGCTTATGGCGATACTCTTTTTTCTGCTGATGGTAAGGGAGTTTACTATACTTCAGATGAGGATAGTGAGGTTTTACGCCTTACTTACTACGATTTAGCAACACAGAAGAAACAAGTATTACTGCCTAGCTTAAATTGGGATGTAGAAAATATTGAACTCTCACCAGATGGCCAACTTTTAGCTTATACAGTTAACGAAGCAGGAATTAGTAAGCTTTATCTCGCTCCTACTTCTAATCTAAATGCAGCTCAAAATATTACTATAGAAAAAGGAGTAATTGGAGGGTTGAAGTTTGACCAAAATGGTTCAAGACTTGGTATTAGTCTAAGTTCACCGCAAACACCAGGAGATGTTTTTTCTGTAGATGTAAAGTCATCTACAGTTACACGTTGGACTTTTAGTGAAGTAGGAGGTCTTAATACAGAAAATTTTGTTAATCCTGAGCTAATAGAATTTCCTAGCTTTGATAACGTAGCTGGAAAGACAAGAATGATTCCATCTTTTTATTACAAACCACAAAATGTTGAAAACAAGCTTCCAGTAATTATTAATATTCATGGTGGCCCAGAAGGGCAAGCAAGACCAGCCTTTAACTCTACTTTTGCTTATTGGGTAAATGAACTAGGTGCAGCCGTGCTAGTTCCAAATGTACGTGGCTCAAGTGGTTATGGAAAAACTTATTTGGAATTAGACAATGGTTTTAAGCGAGAAGATTCTGTTAAAGATATTGGTAAACTCCTAGATTGGATTGCTACACGTCCTGAACTTGATGCTAGTCGAGTTGCTGTAATTGGTGGTTCTTATGGTGGTTATATGTCGTTAGCCTGTATGACAAATTTTAATGCTCGTCTTAAATGTGCAGTAGACATTGTAGGAATTAGTAACTTTGTTACTTTTTTAGAAAGCACTCAAGAATATCGCCGTGATTTACGTCGTCCTGAATATGGTGATGAGCGTGATCCAAAAATGCGAGAGTTTTTACTTAAAATTTCTCCAAATAATAATGCTAGCAAAATCACTAAACCACTATTTGTAGTTCAAGGGAAAAATGATCCTCGCGTACCTGTAACTGAAGCAGAACAAATGGTTGAGACTATAAAAAATAATGGTAACGTAGTTTGGTACTTACTAGCAAAAGATGAAGGGCATGGATTTCGCAAAAAACCTAATCAAGAGTTTTACCTAAGCGCACTAAGTGTATTTTTTGAGCAACACCTGTTGAAATAACACTTATCTTTTCTAAATCAGGCACAATAGAAAAATAGCACCAAACAGCAATGTTTGGCGCTATTTGGCCAGATAATTAATTAGAAAAATCTTGGAGCACTCTTTCTGCTTCGTCGTGTTTTCCCATTGCTTGATAGAGTGCTGCTAAGCTACTTAGATTTAGTTTTACAGTAGGATGACTTCTTCCATACTGCTTGGTGTCTAATATTAGTACTCTTTTCATTAATGCAATGGCTTGGTCGTATTTTTTCATATTGCCATAAAGAGTTGCTAAGTTATTTAAGGTGGTTGATACGTTAGGGTGTTCGTCTCCTAGTAATTTAATGTTAATTTCTAGTGCTCTTTTATATAGGGGTTCAGCTTCTGTAAAACGGTTGGTGTTTCTATAGAGTATTGCTAGAGTGTTTAAGCTAATAGCCACATGAACATGTTCATCGCCTAAGACTTCCATCGCTCTATCTAAGCCTTTTTTGGCGTATTCTTCAGCGTTTTTGTAATCTTTCATTGCTACATAAAGTGCTGCTATATTACTTAAGCTGATAACTATATTGGGGTGATTTTCCCCTAGAATTTTAACATCAATTGCTGCAGCTTGTTTAATTAGCTCTATAGCTTGTTTATATTTACCCACCTGATTGTAAAGTTTAGATAAATTATGTAAATGAAGTGATACTTCAGGAGATGCTTCTCCAGCAGTTTTAGAGTTTAACTCTAGAGATTTTTTCATTAAGCCTTCAGCTTCTTTAAATTTTCCTATTGTTTGGTAAAAAGCTGCTAAATAGTCTACTGATTCAATAACATCAGGATGGTTTTCTCCTAGTAGTTTATTTTTTATACCTAAAGATTTTCTTAGAAAAGGCTCTGCTTCTAAATGTCTACCTAACCCTTGGTAAATAACTCCTAAGTACCTAAGCATTAAAGCGGTTTCTAAGTGTTCTTGTCCAAATTCTTTAACTGCTAAGTGATACCACTCGGTTGCAACTCCTAGTGCTTGAGCGAATTGATGTTTTTTACAAAGAGCTACTACTTGCTCTTTCATATCAGACATATCAGATAAATTTTTCTCAGACATTTACTTCTCCTAAATGTTACTAGTTGGGTGCGTTAATGAATAAATTGTTTAAAGGCTAAACAAAAGTAGGCTGTAAAAGCAATAGCGACTAGACGAATTGCTAGCTATAGGTAGGTGAGTAGGTGGGAAACGGCAAATGTTTCTATTAAGAGCTAAAGCTATAGGCTTATAATAAATAGGCAAAACAAACAAATCTAATCAAAATTAAACTAATAGTTAAGGACAAATTTTATATGAGTGACTTACCCAGCTATATTCAAGTCTTAAGTAATGCCGCTAGTCTAGATGACTCTGCTGTAGGCTTTACCAACCAACGAACAGACATTTTTAAGGCATTTGAACAAGCTTTTGCCGCAGGTAATACCACTTATTCACACCTAGATTGGTTACTCAAAAACGGTTCTGGAGCAGGCAAGGTTTATGCTGCAATTTTAATTGAACAATTAGATAAAGTTGCTGGAAAACAAGCCTACGAGTCATTACAGGGAGATGAAACGGCAGTAGATTATCGTAGCTCAGATATTTTTGAAAGCCGTACCGTAGGCGATTTAGCTACAGGACTACTTAATGGTGAAGATGTAATAATCTTTCCACCATCAATGAAGAAGTAGATGGAAAATAATCTGGGTTGGACACATAGCTACTCAAGGTATTTTTTTGAACCCGAGTTTTGTTTACTGGGCTTTGTATATCTGGTTAACTCGTTATGTTTTTATAGACTAAGCTAAATAATTGAGCTAAAGTAAAAAAATAACCAAACATCTCAAGAGGTTTTATGAGTAATTGCACTGAAGAAAATAAGTTGGCGATAGTAAATAACTGCCAAAGTGATAGCGGATGCGCTAGTCACGCCCAAACAAACTGTTGTAGTTATGTCGACCCTGTTGAACAAGGTTTGTTTGATGATGACACAGAAGTAAAACAGCGTATCTATAACGAAAGAAAACTGATAAAAGAAAATGAACAAAATTATAAAAAGTTTCACAAAGACTTTAACCCTGTGTTATGGGGCATATCAGGCTTGATAATTGGTACAATTGTTGGTTCAACTGTAGAACAAGTTTTAATGATTGGAGCCGATGTTACTTATACTGCAATATGTGGCTTATTTTTAGGTATAACCATCTGTGTTAACAAAAATAGAGTTAATAACAACCAACATCAAATAGATAGTAGACATTATCAGGAATAAATATAGGGAATAAATATAGGAGCGAAAAATTCGCTCCTACTAATGTTTGGAAATTTATTAGATTTCTTGCAAAGCTATTTTTCAACTCCCCCAACAATGCGAAAGATTTTTCTTGTCTTTTTAGTTAAATACTATAGTTTTTTACTTGCACTTGCTGTGTTATTTTTCTTTAGTTGTGAGGTTAAAGCACAAGCTGTAGTAGTAGATCAACTTGTTGCTACTGTTAATGGTGAGGCAATTACTAAAAGTGACCTAGTTTGGGCGCTAGTACTTAGCTCTAAAACAAAGGAAAAAAGTGATTTAACTGCAAATTTACCAATAATCCTTGAACAGGTTATTGATCAAAGATTATTGTTAGCCGAAGCAAGTCGATTACCAAATCTTGAGCCAGCACAAGCAGAAATTTCAAAAGCGATGGGAGAAGTAATTAAGAAATTTCCTAGCGAGATAGTGTTTTATCAACGATTAGAGGAAGTTGGATTAACAGGAGAAATGCTACTAAAGATTTTTCGAGAGCGACTTCTTATCTTAAAATATGTTGATTTTCGTTTTCGAGCATTTGCCATAATTACTGAAAATGAAATACAAGTCTATTATGACGAAAGAGTTAAACCTAAATTAGCCGCTCAAAACATTACTCCTACTGATAAACCATCTGATGAGGAAAGAAAACTAATCGAAGCTATTTTGGTAGAAGAGAGAGTAAATAATCAAATCGAGCAATTTTTAGAATCCACACATCAACAAGCAGATATTGTTAG
>JAHFUF010000445.1 GCA_023265235.1 Blastocatellia bacterium | reverse complement strand
CACTTCTCGTGGTGAAGTAGTAGAAGAAGAAGCACTTACGGCAGAGCTATCATCTGGGCGGTTGTTTGCTGGGCTAGATGTTTTTGCTGAAGAACCTACTGCGGGTGAGGCTGAATTTACTTCTAATATATCTCAGTCATTAAACCTTTATGGTACACATCATATTGGAGCCTCTACTGATCAAGCTGAAAGCGAAACTGGCGACGAAGTGGTAAGAATTGTAAATAACTTCCTTAGTGGGGCTGAAATTCCTAATTGTGTTAACTTACGTCGAAGCTCTACTACGGCTAAATATGGAATTGTAGTTCGTCACCAAGACCGTGTAGGAGTCTTAGCTGCTGTATTTGAAGTATTAAAAGAGCATGGCTGTAATGTTCAAGAAATGCAAAACCAAATTTTTGAAGGAGCATTAGCTGCTTGTGCCAAAATAATGTTGGATGCTCCTGCCCAAGAAGAAGTTATAAAGCATGTTGAAGCTTGTGATGGAGTTTTACATGTTGCGGCAGTAGGCTAAATTACGCGAAATAAACTAAGGGCAGACTATGTGCCTGCCCTTCATTTAGAAACAATAATTTATTCTACTTACTATTAAAAAAAGATACGATGTTGAATATCCCAATGTCTAGTAATATAATCCCCTAGAGTGAGTACCAACATTAACCCTAGCCAACCAAAACTACCTGCTACGACTACCCATAATAGTCTAGTGCTATAGAAAATATGCATGAAAAATAGTACGACTAAAGAGCCTTTTGTAACAGCAATTCCCATAGCAACAAAATTACTTAAAACGCCCAAATCAATAAAGGCAACATAGTAAGTAAGAACTGTAAAAAGCAACAAAGCACCTAAAATCGTAGCATAAGTTGTAGGTTGAACAATGTGATGTTTTGAATGGTCATCAGACATAATATTTTACTTTTACCTTTCGTTCATTACTTAACCGTGATGATGTCGACCAATTAAATAAAGTAGTGGGAACAAGAAAATCCAAACAATATCAACAAAGTGCCAGTATAAACCTACTAACTCTACAGGAGAGTTATATTCTTTAGAGAACCTACCTTTCATAGATGATACAATTAGCCAAATCAAGAGACCTGCACCTATTATCATATGAAAAGCGTGAAGTCCTGTCATAGCAAAGTAAAGGGAAAAGAAAATCTGAATTTCCCGTCTGGCTTTTTCGCTATGACCTGCTTCGTGGCTAGTAGATTCTGTGTTTGCACTGCCGCCATGTGCCCCTTCTAAAATAGCTCCTGTTTTAGGATCATGATGATGAGCAAAATCAAAATGCCGCCCTGGAACTAAATGAGAATCAAATTTGTCTTTGTATTCAAAATATTTAACGCTTAAGAATGTACAGCCTAAAACTAAAGTTAGTATTAGAAAAACAACTAACCGCCCTGTTTGAGCCATTTGAGCGCTATAAACAGACATTGCCATTGTGAAACTACTAATAATTAGCACAAAGGTATTACCTAATCCCATATTTACATTTAATGCATTGCTTGCAATAGCAAATGCATCTGGGTAGGAGGAACGATAAATCACATAGGCTAGAAATAGACCACCAAAGAACATGATTTCTGTACCAAGAAAAACCCACATAGCAAGCCATGTAGCGTCTTTTTGTTGGTCTAAATCCTGAAAATGATGTGCTAAAGCTGGATGATGTGCAGAATGTTCTGAACTATGCACCTAGTTTTACCTCCTTATTGAAATCCTTAGTAAAATCACGATTAGCATAATTATAGGGGTCTTCATTAACTATTGGGGTTTCATAGAAATTCTCTGTTGGTGGTGGTGAAGTGGTATGTTCCCATTCTAGCCCAGTAGCTTTCCAAGGATTCATTCCTGCTTTTTTACCAAACACTAAAGACCAGACCATATATGCTGCGATAAGTAAAAACCCTAATCCTAAAACAGAACCACCTGCTGTAGACATAACATTTAGCACTTGAAATTCATCTGGGTAACTAGCATAACGGCGAGGCATACCTAAGTAACCTAAAATAAATTGTGGAAAGAAAGTTAAGTTAAACCCTGCAAAAACTAGTATCATTGCAAACTTTGCGATACTTTCAGGGTATTTTTTACCAAACATTTTAGGCCACCAAAAATGTATTCCTGCTAAGAAAGCCATAACTAGACCGCCCACCATCACATAGTGGAAGTGAGCAACAACAAAATAAGTATCATGTACGTGAACATCAAACCCTAATGCGGCTAAAAATAGTCCTGTTAAACCACCAATTAAAAATAATCCTTGAAAACCAAAAACATAAAGCATTGGTGTATCAAAAGAAATTGAGCCTTTGTACATTGTTGCTGTCCAGTTAAAGACTTTAATAGCAGAAAATATACCTACCAAATAGCTCAAAATAGAAAATATCAAGGCTGAATAAACTGATTGGCCAGCAACAATCATATGGTGTCCCCAGACTACAAAACTAAACACCACAAAACCAACATTAGCAAAAGCAATAGCGCGATAACCAAAAATGCTTCTACGAGAAAAACAAGTTACTACTTCATTAATTACGCCCATACCAGGAACAATCATAATATAGACAGCAGGGTGTGAATAGAACCAGAATAAATGTTGAAAAAGTACAGGATCTCCGCCTAAATTGGGATCAAATATACCAATTCTTAAAACTTTTTCTAAAGCTGCCATCATTAGAGTAACAGCTATTACAGGAGTCCCCAAAATTTGAATAATGCTAGTAGCATAAATAGACCAAACCATTAGTGGTAACCTAAACCAAGACAAACCTGGTGCCCGCATACGATGGATTGTTACCATAAAGTTTAGTCCTGTTAGGATTGAAGAAAACCCTGTAATAAAGAGACCTAGGACTACTGGGACAACATGAGTTTGAGAAGATGAGGTACTATAAGGTGTATAGAAAGTCCAACCAGTGTCGACTCCACCACTAACTATGGTAAACATAGTAAAAGCAGCACCCACTATATAAACATACCAACTAAGCAAATTAAGCCTAGGAAAAGCAACGTCTTTAGCTCCTATCATTAATGGGAGTAAGAAGTTACCTAATACCCCTGGTACAGCAGGAATAATAAAAAAGAACACCATTACTATTCCATGCATTGTAAAGAGCTTATTAAAATTATCTGGTTCAAAAAGGTCTGATTGTGGGGTCATAAGTTCTAAACGCATCAAGGATGCAAATATTCCGCCCACAAAAAACATAGTGGTTACTGAAAGAAGATAAAGTATTGCGATTCTTTTATGATCAAGGGTTAAAAACCAAGATTTGAGGGTATAACCTGCTGTAAGATAGTTTTCTTGCTCTTCTTTATGTTCAACCACTAAAGGTTTGCTTTCTATTACATGTGCACTCATATGTTCCAGCCTTATTTAGCAGGTTCACTCTTTTTAGGTGAACCAGATAGTTTATTTTCTGTTGCTGTAGGCGTTGTTACTGGCTTTGGTGTTTGTACTGGTGTTACTTCTGGCTTTGGTGTTTGCCCTAGAGCAGTAGTTGGTAGAGTCTTAAGGCCAGTATTAGTTGTAACAGGAGTTAAAGTTCTCATATAAGAGATAAGTTGTAAGATTTGCTCCTCAGTCATTAAGCCTTGATAAGATGGCATGTTGGCTGTGAAACCTTCTGTTAACTTTGCATTAGGGGCTAGTAAGGATTCCCTTAAATAACGCTCTTCTGCTGTTATAACACTACCATCTTGTAAGCGAACTTGCTTACCATAAATACCTTCTAAATTAGGGCCTTTAATATCAGAGTCAGCACTATGACAGCTAACACATCCCATAGTTTTGAAAAGCTTTTGACCTGCTTCTGCTAGTGATGAATCTTTGGTATTACCTAACCATGCGTCATAGTCACGTTGTTCCATTACGATTATTGAACCAATCATTCCAGAGTGCTTAGTACCGCAATATTCAGCACAAAACAAATGATACTTACCAGGTTTTGTAGCCTCAAACCAGAGTTTTGAGTAGCTTCCAGGTATCACGTCAGCTTTTATACGAAAAGCAGGAATAAAGAAACTATGTATAACATCTTCAGAAGTCATAGTTAGTCTAACGGGCTTTCCTACTGGAACGTGTAACTCATTTATTTCACGGTGCCCATTTACATGCTGAATTTTCCACATCCATTGTTTGCCCGTAACATAAACATCCATTGATTCTTTTGGAGGAGAAGCCATTTTAAAGAAAATAGCTGCACCCCAAATAAACATTACAAAGGATAGTGCTAGCGGCACTACAATCCATGTTATTTCTAGCAGTAAGTTAGAAACAGTCATTGGTGGACGATCAGCATCTGAACGGCGACGATACTTAATAGAAAAGAAAATTATAAATCCTACAATTCCTATTGTAAAAAAAGCTGATACAGCAGTGAGATACAAATAAAGTAAATCTACTTGTAATGCAAAACTGGAAGCTTGTTCTGGTAAAAACTGTACAGTGGAAGACTGCATAATCTAACCTTACCTTTTGCCTAATTATTTATCAGAAATCTAGGTTAACTATTGACTACTGGTAACTTCTGCTTTTTACGATCATTACGTACTGTAAAAATAATAAAAGCTATTATCATAAGTAATGTGATGGCCCCAGCCACACGCATCACATTCATAACCACAGCACCGTATTTTCCCGTGGTAGGATCATAGTGATAGCACATTAATAAGAGTTGATCTACGGGGGAACCAATCTTATTTTCAGAAGCTTCTACTAATCCTAATCTTAAATCACGAGGCGAATATTCAACGCCATAAAAATATTTTGAAATTTTTCCCTCAGGAGTTAAAACTGTTATTCCACTTGCATGAGCAAAAAGGTCTTTCTCTGCGTCATAAGTATAGCGAAAACCTACGTTTTGGGTTAACGCCTTTATTGAGCTTTCATCCCCTGTTAAAAAATGCCAACCAGCTTCAGTACCTTTGACTATATAGCGTTCTAGGTAAACCTGCTTTTTCCCTATAGCAAGCTCAGGAGTTTCTCTAGGATCAAAACTT
>JAHFUF010000444.1 GCA_023265235.1 Blastocatellia bacterium | reverse complement strand
GCTGCAGTGCGTTACACAGAAAGAAAAAATGTTTCTCGTCCTAAAAAAGCTAAACCAGGAATGGCACTTTTAACAGACTTTAAAACTATAATGGTTAGCCCTCAAGAATCTGGTTCCCGCTTAATCTAAAGGTTAAAACGCTCCTACTATTTTTGCATTTGAATTATTATTCATAATTGGTTATAGTTCGCCTGGTAAAAATTAATAATAAAATTATAAGTTAATTGCTTTAGTTTAAGTATAAATTATGAGAACAAGCACTAGAGACTCTTCCCCTATTACCCAATTTTGGTTGATCACTCCTGCCAGCCAAGGGGTAACAGCTTATTATCCAGCCGTTTTAGTAGAGTGTAAACTAACATTTCGTAGTTTACGCGCTAGTTATCATCATACTGAAGAGCGTATTTATACTGCTTGGTATCCTGAAAGCGACCTTCCTATAGATTGGGATAAAAAAATTATTGATTTACCAACAGGAACAAAATTTTCTTCTGCTCCTACATCACCTTTGCCACAGCAGGAAGGTGGTTGTATTTTTAATTCTTTGCGTTTAGCTGAATTAGAAGAAGAGCTTATTAATAGCTTAGTACGTAAGGAAAAACTTTGTTTACTTCACAACCCAACTTTTAAGCTTTACTCTACGCCAGATCAAACAAAAGATGATTTTTTAGACAAAGTTTCAGAAATTGCTTTAGCAGAAATGGAACCTGAGCTAAAAGATCTAATGCGTAAATTTGAGCTAAAACTAGAACAAGTACGTGAAGCAGAAGAACGCAAAGGTCGTAAAGATCCTCTTCCTGAACCTGATTTGCTTAAATCTTTAGAACAACGCTCAGAAATATTTACTAGTAAAACTCGCTTAACTTCAATGTTTCTAAATACTGCTAAACAAACATTAAAAGGTAAACCACAAAGAGGGGATTTATCTTCCTCCCTAGACCTTATGAATAATGAATTACACCAAACGCTTTCTCGTATTGAGCGAGAAGCTTGTGATGCAGCAAATGATTTATGTGATACTTTCTTAGCCCGCAGCCAGCAATGTGATACTTTTGAAATAGGGCTTCAACCTCAAAATATCCAAGTTTTACGACGAGGGGTGCTTTGGTTGGCTTATTAAATCTACTATTTTCTAATCCTCTTTTTCTTACATTCTTTTTATCTAGTTTTAATTGATTATGGGGCTTTTAATCTGTTTGACATTTTCTTTAGTATTTTTTTATAATAGTGTGTATTTTACACGAATAAGGGGAATTATTATGACTAAAGAGATTAAGTTTTATAGTACTAAAGAAGAATACGGGTGTTTTTCAAACTTTGCTGCTTATCCAATCAATCTTAATGGGAAATTATGGCCAACAACAGAACATTATTTTCAAGCACAAAAATTTTTTGACACAGATTATCAAGAAAAAATTCGACTAGAAAAATCTCCAACAATTGCAGCAAGATTAGGCCGTAGTCGAGGAGTTAAACTTCGTCCTGATTGGGAAACGGTAAAAGAATCTATTATGGAGGAAGCAGTATTAGCAAAGTTTACCCAATATCTTGAGTTAAAAAAAATACTTTTAGAAACAGGAAATGCCATTTTAATTGAACACACCGAAAATGATAGTTATTGGGGTGATGGAGGTAATGGCAATGGTAAAAACCGATTAGGACAGGTTTTAATGATTGTACGTGAAAAGTTAAGCCAGATAGAAAATAGTGCCCAGCCCTAAAGGACTAGGCTTTTACCATGTGTTGCTGCGACATTAAGAGTTGTTTATTTTTCAATAACTTACAAAGTGAGTTCTAGGTGTATGTGCTTAAATGATAAATATGGTTAAGCAAAGATTTATGAAATCAGCAACACTATTTTTAGTTTTTTTCCTTTTAATAAGTGGTTTAGGTTGTAATAACATACAAAAAAATGAAGCTAATATACAAAAAACACTTATAGTTGCTGCGGCTTCTAATGTAGAGCCAGCATTTACAGAAATTGCCAAAGAGTTTGAGTCAGAAACAGGGGCTAAAATAGTGTTTAGCTTTGGTGCAACTGGGCTATTAGCTAAACAGATTGAAAATGGTGCCCCTTTTGACTTGTTTGTTTCAGCAGATGTTAAAACAGTTGAGGGTTTGGAAGCTAAAGGTGAAGTTTTACCTAATAGTAAAAGAATTTATGCCCAAGGAAAATTGGTTTTAAGTTGGCCAAAAGAGGCAAAACAAGTGCCTTTATCTTTAGAAGAGATTACTAAAGTAGAGTTCAAAAGAATAGCTATTGCAACACCTGAAATTGCCCCTTATGGTATGGCTGCCAAAGAAACTTTAGAGAACCTAGGCGTTTGGCAAAAGCTAGAACCTCGTATTGTATATGGTGAAAATGTCAATGCAGTTTATCAATATGCTAAAACAGGAAATGTTGATCTAGTATTTATTCCATTGTCTTTGATTAAACCAGGAGAAAAGTTTTTGGCTATAGATGAAAAACTACATAAACCAATAGAACAGGCTTTGGGGATTATGAAAAGAAGCCAGCAAATTGAACTTGCCAAAGAGTTTGACAGCTTCCTAAAAGGACAAAAAGGATTGAGTATTTTAGAAAGGTTTGGTTATATTGTGACTAGATAAAAATAATGTTACTTACGTGTTTGCCCTTGCAAAGTGAAAGAAAACTTCCTCAAAATGACCATTGACGAGATTCGCTTTTTTACGTAAATCACTAACAGTTCCATCAACAGCAACTTGTCCTCGTGACAATATTACTACTCGACTAGCCATTCTTTCTACAAAATCCATTATGTGAGAGGAAAAAATTATTGTTTTTCCTGCTTTGTGTAATGCCTCAATTCTTTTACGTAAAGTAGCAATAGTTTCTACATCTAAGCCATTAAGGGGTTCATCGAGGATTAAAATTTGTGGGTTGCCTAGCATTGCTGCAATTAGTCCTACGCGCTTTTTCATTCCAAAAGAATATTGTCTGATAAGTAGGTTTTGTTTAGCTTTTAGATCAAAATCTGTTAAAGCTTGATCGATCTCTAGGATTGCTTCACGCCCAAGTCCTTTAACACCAGCAACAAATTGCAAGAACTCGCGTCCAGTTAGACGTTCATAAAGAACTAGGTTTTCTGGTAAATAACCAATTATTTGTCGTGTTTGAACATAATTAAACCTAACCTCTTTATCAGCTACCAAGACTTGTCCGCTATCAGGCTCAATCATTCCTAAGATCAGCTTAAGCATAGTAGACTTACCTGCTCCATTTGCTCCTAGTAAAGCAAATATTTCTGCACCAATAGACAAGCTTACTTGGTTTACTGCTTTTAGCTCTCCATAAAGTTTTACTACAGAATCTAATTTAATCATTATCTCCCTCAAGTCCTGTGATAAGAATTCGAGCACGATCTTTTGCTCGCATTAATAATTTATCCATTGCATAAAGATAAACAATTAGCCCAAGCCACCAAACCTGTATTGTTAAAATCGCTACAGCTAAACTAGTAATAGCTGTAAACAAAATTGCTAGGCTTGGACGAGAAGCAATTTCTAGAGAAAGAATCCCTACTAAAGAAGCAACTATCAACCAAATTAACAGAAGTTGAAAGAGGAAAAACACTCCATCTGTTAGAGTAAAAGTTATTAATGGTAATGAAAGAAGAAAACTTACAATAGGAACAGGTAGAGAAAGCAGGCAAGCATAGACCAATTTCGAGCAATACATATCTTCTGCTGCAACTGGTAAAGAACGCTCTAGCCATAGGAAAGGTAATTGATGTTTTATTAATGCTGGAGCAAGGGCGGCTAAAGAAAAACTAGCCAATGCTGTAGCTGCTTGGGCAATAATTACAGGGTAATCAGTTCTTGCTGCTAATACTACTAGGCTAATTTCAAAAATTATAGCAAAAGCAAAACTTAAATATACGGCAGCCGAAAAAAAACGAAAGGTTAAAGTGAGATCTCTTAGTAAAGGTGCAGCTATTTTTATTCCTATTGTTTTGCTAAACAAAAGGCTTTCTGCTAAAAAATCGCTTATCCTACGTTTTTTAGCAAGTAGTTGCTCTACTATTTCACGATCAGAGATAGACCAACGTTGATAAGCAATTAGGGCAATAGAAGCTAATAAAATTGATAAACTTATAGAAACCAAAATT
Source organism: Blastocatellia bacterium (assembly GCA_023265235.1). Lineage (GTDB taxonomy): Bacteria > Acidobacteriota > Blastocatellia > Chloracidobacteriales > JADJPF01 > JADJPF01. Next base: position 896 of record JAHFUF010000444.1, on the reverse strand, counting down.
ACACTTTGATAACTAAAAAGACTTTCTTGGTTACTAACCCAACTAAGATAAAGTTCTACCAAAAGCTCACGCATTCCTAGTATAGGTAGGTTTAACCACCAACCGACATTTGGTACTAAATATTGTGTTAGGACAAGTGTTAGAAAAAAAATAAACAAACGTAGTAATTGTAACTGTCGAAAATGTGCAGCTAAGAGTACTAGGGCTATTTGTAATATGGATAGTTGTAAAATTATAGGCAATAAAACTAGAAGGAATATAGGTAGGCTCTGAGTAGGTTTTCCAGCAATTTTACTTACCAGAAAATTAAGCAAGCTAATTATTATTAAAAAAGGAAGGTTTTTATAAATACGAATTATTAACAAAGAAACAAAACGCCAACTTGGAGCAATTGGCAATCCGTCTAAGTAAGAGTCAGGTAATTGTAGTGGATAAATCTCTGCTATAACTTTAGAAATGCTACTTAATAAAAGTAAAAAGATTAATATAGTAACAAATAGTTCTATGGTATCTAACGCTAATATTGGATATCCGCCTATGGCTAATGTATTGATATAGGGGATTGCTAGCATGTAAACAATCCCTAGTACCATTGGCCCCAATATAAAAAGAGAAAATATATTATCTTTGACTTGGCGCAGGATTTCTAGAAACTTAAAATAGATAATTATTCGTAAGGCGTTCATTAAATTTGCTGTTAGGTTTGCTGTTAAGCTTGAGCTTGTTGTGTAGTAATACTATCATTTTCAATGTACTTATCAAATTCTCCTCGGACAATTGCTTCGCCAAAAACTTCTGCTAAATGAGGGTCAAACTGAACGCCCTTAAATTTTATTATTTCATCGTAAGCCTGTTTTTGACTTAATGCTTTACGGTAAGGACGAGTAGAAGTCATA
>JAHFUF010000443.1 GCA_023265235.1 Blastocatellia bacterium | reverse complement strand
AGATTTATTCCTTAACTAGGAAGAAGCCGTTAACCGGCTTCTTTCTTTTTTGTCCTTTAAATAAATAACTATAGCGTTTTATTAAACATCTTTAATTGCACTTTACTGCAAGTAATTTATAATTGACCCACTATGATTCGTTTTGAAGACATATTAAATAAAGTAGAAAGCTACTTTAAGATAGAAGATATAAACTTGTTACGTGCTGCTTATCTGTTTTCTGCAATGGTGCACAAGGGACAGACACGTAAATCTGGTGAACCTTACCTTGCTCATCCAATGGAGGTTGCTAATATATTAGCAGAACTACATTTGGACGCTATTTGTGTTTCTACAGGGTTTCTTCATGATGTGGTTGAGGATACTAATGCAACTTTAGAAGAGATAGAGCAAAGGTTTGGTAAAGAAATTGCCCACCTAGTTGATGGTTTAACAAAAATTTCTCAAATTGGCTATGCTTCTCGTGAAGAAAGCCAAGCAGAAACAGTACGTAAGATGCTATTGGCAATGGTTGATGATATTAGGGTTGTAATAGTAAAGCTAGCCGATAGACTCCATAACATGCGTACACTTGACTATTTGCCAGCAGAAAAACGTCGCCGTAAAGCAGAAGAAACACTAGACATATATGCTCCTATTGCCCATCGCTTAGGGATGGGTAAAATTCGTAGCGAACTAGAAGACCTTGCGTTTAAGCATTTATACCTATCTGATTACAATAACATGCATTCAGTAGTCGAAAAACGTAGACCTGATTTAGAAAAGCATGTTGAAGAAATCAAAAATGTTATAAATGAAAAAATGGTTGAAGCTGGTGTCCCTCTAGTACGTATAGAAACAAGAGTAAAAAGACTTTATAGCATCTTCCTGAAACTTAAGCGTCAAAGAATTACTATTGATCAAGTCTATGATCTAATGGCAATCCGTTTAATTACTAGGAGTGTTAGAGATTGTTATGGTGCTTTAGGTGTTATCCATAATATGTGGAAACCAATACCAGGACGATTTAAGGATTGGATTGCTATTCCTAGAGATAACCTATATCAATCTTTGCACACCTCTGTTGTAACAGAATCTGGCCAAGCATTTGAAGTACAAATACGCACTGAAGAAATGCATCATATTGCAGAAGAAGGTATTGCTGCTCATTGGAAATACAAAGAAAAAAAATTAGGTAAACAGGGCGATGATGACACATTTGTTTGGTTAAAGCGTCTAGTTGAATGGCAACAAGAAGTGCCAGACTCGCGAGAGTTTATTGATGGACTAAAACTCGATCTTTACCCACAAGATGTTTATGCTTTTACTCCAAAGGGAAAAGTTATTGAACTACCAAGAGGTGCCACTCCTGTTGATTTTGCTTACGCAATTCACACAGATGTAGGTTCTCGTTGTACTGGTGCAAAAGTAAATGGTCGGATTGTGTCCTTGCGCTATCAACTTAGAAACGGGGATGTTGTTGAAATCATAACCCAAACCAGCGCGCATCCTTCTAGGGATTGGCTTAAGTTTGTTGTTACTGGACGTGCGCGAAATAAAATCAAAAAGTACATTACAGAAAATGAACGAGAGCGTGCTTTAGAAATTGGCAAAAAGCTTTTTGAAAAAGAAGCTGATCGCTTTCGCTTAAGTAAAAAGGCAATTAACGAGGCGGTACTACAAAAAATAGCCCCAGAATATGGCCTGCAACGAGCAGAAGACCTAATTGCTGCGATTGGTTATGGAAAAGTCTCTCCTAAAGGAGTTATTGCTAAACTACTGCCTCCAGAAGAGTTTGAACGACTGGATCAAATTAAAGAAACAAAACTTGGGCAAGTAATTAAAAAAGTCTTTCGTATTGGTAGTGACAGAATAAAAGTTCAAGGCATAGATGATTTACTTATTTATCGTGCACGTTGCTGTAATCCAATACGAGGAGAAAAAATAGTAGGTTATATTACTCGCGGAAAAGGCGTTGCGGTACATAATAGTAACTGTCCTAATGCTAAAAACTTAATGGTAAACAAAGAAAGAACTATAGATGTTGATTGGTTGCTAGAGGATAGTCAGTCTTCTTATCTAGTTACTATTTCTGTTTTGACAGAAAATAGACAAGGGTTACTAGCAGATGTTACCGCAGCAATTTCCAATATTAAAACAGATATTCGTGATGCTCATGCTGCTTTATCATCTGATGGACATGGCGTAATAGATCTTACTACTGAAGTTTATGATGTAAAACATTTAGATAGAGTAATTAAAGCAGTTAAGGCAGTACATGGAGTTTTAGAAGTTGAACGTGCTACACATCATTAGATAAATTAGATAAAAAGGGGTAAACAATGAAAAAAGAAGCAGTTAAAACCAATCTAGCACCACAAGCTATTGGGCCATATTCCCAAGCAATAAAACTTAATAATTTAGTTTTTTTGTCTGGACAAGTTCATTTAGATCCTGCTACAGGTAAAATGGTAGAAGGTGATATTACTATTCAAACAGAAAGAGTTATGGAAAACCTACAAGCTGTTTTAACTGCGGCAGGTAGTAGTTTTGAAAAAGTGGTAAAATCCACTATTTATTTAGCAGATATGAATGATTTTGCTAAAGTTAATGAAGTTTATGGAAAATATTTCCCTGCTCCTCAACCGGCACGCTCGACTGTTGCAGTCGCTAGATTACCTAAGGATGCCAGAATAGAAATAGATGTTATTGCTTATTGTGAACTTTTATAAATATATATGGGGTTGCTTTATAAACCATTGATTCTAAAAGCATTTTAAGCCTTAAAATGCTCCTAATGTGGCATTTAACAATAGAGTAGGGGGCGAACTGTTCGCCCTTCCACATGAATTTAAATAAAACTATTTTGGGATTCTGCGAAATATTACACTGGCTTTGAGGAAACTTCCACAGCTAAACCAAAGCTAAGGTCTTTACTTTTAGTTAAAAACCTATTTTGGTCAAAAAATCTGAGTAACTATCTCTAACTTATTATAAATAAAGAAATTATAAGTCACTAAATTTTCCTTATTTACCCCTAATTTGACATTAATTTGGCATATAGTTTGCCAATATTAAAGGTGTTAAATCACTTTAGGAAGGAGGTAGTTATGGATAAAACAATAGAAAAGGTTAAAGTAGAAGAACCCAAAGCTGTTACTCGTAAAAGCTTATTTGCGCCAGGGTTTTTTATGACTCCTTATAATTTCTTTAATGCAAATCCTTTTGATTTAATCAAAGAATTTACAGAAGAAATGGATAGGGTAAGTGAGGGGTTTGGTTTCTCGAAATTTGAAAATAAAGAATTTGACTGGAAACCAGCAATTGATATTTTTACTAAGGATGGAAAATTCTTTATTCATGCAGAACTACCAGGAATGGCCAAAGAAGATATTAAAGTAGAGCTAGAAGAAAATAGACTAATTCTTCGTGGGGAACGTAAACGAGAAACCAAAGAGGAGAAGAAAGATTTCTATAGATCTGAACTCAGTTATGGCTCTTTTTATCGTGCTATTGTGCTGCCTAAAGATGCAAACTTAGGAGAGATAGAAGCTAAATTTGGTAATGGTATATTGGAAATTTCTATGCCCATAGCAGTAAAAGTAGAAGATAAAAAGAAAGAAGTCCCTATTGGTGATGTTACTGCTAAAGTTGAAGAGACAAAAACAGCTAAAGCCTAATAAGCTAAGACTTAGTAGAGTGTTATTTAGGTTTAATGCGATTTGTCAAATAGTTAGTTAAATAGTTAGTTAAATAGTTAGTTAAGCGTTAGTTAAACAATAGATAGTCAGTATCGCCCGCTGCTCTAATCAGGAGGTAAGAATTAGGAGTGGTGGGCGATACTAATTTAGTTATTAGCCGGCTTTTTAAATGGCTTCCACATATCAATTAGCGGTACTACTACCATGATGATTACAGTTAATCCCATAGTTGCTGCCCCTATATAGAGTAGATTGCTAAAGCTAGTTGAAATATAGCGGACTAGCCAAGGAGTCGCTAAAAAAGTGACACATCCTCCAAAACTACCAAGATAAGTTGTTAACTTAAACCATTCAGGAGCGCGAGTTCGCATTAGAAAATGAGCTAACACAAATAATACAAGAGGAATTTCAAAAACATGTGGATGAGTTATATCTAGTAGGGTGCTAAATGTGTTCATTCGTGCAACAATTTCCCCTTCTAAGGGTAGGGATGAAATGTCAGGCTCTGGGGCTAGATCAGTTTTTGGCTCTGTCAAATTAGCTGTTAACTCAGGATCAGGGCCATATCTAAGCACTACACCATTATGAATACGACCTACTTTTTCATAAACATTTAACTCTGCTACACCAAAAGATACAAGCATTACTAAAAGGAAAATTGTCATTAAAATTTTTGTGTTCCGATCACTACGAGAAAGAGGAAAAGGTGTCATAATCTGCCTTTCAAAATATTATAGGTAAATTATCTGTATAAGATAAGTAGGTATTATTGTTATCTAGTTTTTGTACTAAAAGACTATCAATAGACCAGCTATTTTTTTCACAACAACTAAGGGTTTTTTCTTGCCCTAAAAACAAAATCATTTTAGAAATTACTTCTGCCTCTAGTGCTGATGAGCAAAGGGCAGTCGCACTAATTAAGTCAATAAGAGGATAGCCTGTTTTAGGGTTTAATATATAAGAAAAGTTTTTATTTTGAATTGTAAAAAACCTTTCACTCGTTCCAGATGTAGAAATAGCATTGCTAGTTAAATTTAATATTGCAATAACAGTATTATTTTGCACATGCTTAACCCCTACTTTCCAAGCATCGCTATCTAGAGGCAATCCCCAAGTAGTAAGGCTACTAGAACCAGCGTTTATCATTCCAGAAGATACTCCAAGCTGAGATAAAGTTTTTTTAACACAATCCACTGCATAGCCTTTTACAAAGCCGCTTAGGTCTAGTGCTACACCTTGTTTTTGGAAAAAAATTGTTTGATTACTAGGATTTAATACTAGTAGGTTGGGATCGGTTAACCTTTTTGTAGTTTTAATAGATTTAGTATTAGGTATTTTATTTTTTATGGTT
>JAHFUF010000442.1 GCA_023265235.1 Blastocatellia bacterium | reverse complement strand
CATGAGTATGTTCATGGTCTCACTACTCGTTTAGTTGGTGGCCCACAAAACGTTATTTCCCTCCTAGGTACACAATCAGCAGGAATGGGCGAGGGTTGGTCAGATTGGTATGCAATGTCTATTTTAAGCAAATCTGGGGATGACCCTAGAGCTAGTTACCCTTATGGAAGTTATGTAACTCATAATTTTACTAAAGGTATTCGTCGGTTTGCTTACAGTACGCAAATGAGTGTTAATTCTCTTACTTATGCTGATATTGACCCAACCCAAACTAGATTTACCAAAGACACAACAGAGGTTCATAATGTTGGAGAAGTTTGGTGTCAGGCACTTTGGGAAGTAAGGGCTAATTTTATTGAGGCTTATGGTTTTGAAGTTGGTAAGCAAATGATTGAGCAGTTAGTTACAGATGCCTTAAAAATTACTGCTGTTAACCCCTCAATGGTTGATGGTAGGGACGCAATCCTACTAGCAGATCAAATAAATAATAGTAGTCTAAATCAATGTATGATTTGGCAAGGTTTTGCTAAACGGGGTATTGGGTTTAGTGCAAGTTCTCTTGGTGCTACTAGCCAAGTAAAACAAGCTTTTGATATGCCTCCTTATTGTCAAAAAACCGCAGTCATTAACCTAGATCGACAGTCTTATTTTGATGGAGAAACTCTAGAAATTCGCTTGGGTGATGGGGATTTAATACAGCAAAATAAAGTAAATGTCCTAGTTTCTAGTCAAAAAACTGGGGATAAAGAAACATTAACCCTTAACAAAGATAAATCTATCCCAGGGCAATTTTTAGGAACACTAAAAATTAGCCTTACTAGTAATAATTCTAGCGATGGTATATTAGGGTCAAGTGTTGGTGATACAATTGAAGTTACTTATCAGGATGCTAGCAACAATCAAGGTCAAACTGTTCAAACAATTGCTACTGCTCGTGTTTTGAGGTTAAAGAGCTTGATTGATGATTCATTAGAGACTGGTACAGCTAATTTTACCCCTGATAGTAACTGGCAATTAACCACCATATTTTCACATAGCCCAACACGCTCTTGGACAGACAGCCCAAATGGAAACTATCAAAACCGAACTAGTGCAATGTTAAAAGTTAAAAAGGTTGACTTAAAAGGGCTTTTAGGCAGTCGATTAGTGTTTTGGCAAAAATATCAAATTGAACGCGGATTTGATTTTGGGTTTGTAGAAGTAAAACTACCAGAGCAGCCTTGGCAGGCAATCGCTGCTTTTACTGGGGAGCAAAAGGATTTTCAACAAACTACTATTGACTTAAGTAAATTTGATGGGCAAAAAGTGCGAGTGCGTTTTCGTTTAGTCTCTGATGGTGGTACTACGTTGGATGGTTGGTATATAGATGATATACAAATCCTTAGTGGCACAGCCAATTAAACTTTATGGAAAGAAAAATAGTTGGATTTCATACCGATGAAGAAGATTATTGGGTAGCAGAACTTGATTGTGGCCATAACCAACATATGAGGCACAAACCACCACTAGTTTCTCGACCTTGGGTGATAAACGAGCAAGGTCGAGAAGAAAAACTAGGAGCAAGCCTAAATTGCTTAAGATGCGAAGGTGTAGAACCCTTATTAGGTGAAAGCCTGATTTTGATAAAGTCTTGATTTTTGGGGGGCTTATGAAATATAAAAACTTTATTAGCATTATTTTATGGATTTTCTTAATTGCTAGTTTGGCTTCTGCTCAACAAGTAGTTCAAGATAAGCCTGTTCAAGACAAAACGGTTAATACCCCAACCAGTATTGGACAAACAAAACAAGAGGTTAGATTAGAATTAGAACTTCCTCAACCTTTGGCTAAATCTACTGAAAATGGAACTGTAGCTGAAACAGTAGCCGCTAAACTAGAGTGGCAAGCCCCTATGCCACGAGCAAAAAACAAAGGCCCATTTGGGCCTATCCCTTGGGAAGGGGTCAATATTTTTAAAGGAGAAGCTTCTCAGTGGCTTACTGAGGCAATTGAAAGAATTCAAATAGATGATAGTTTTCGCTTGAAAAATTCGCTAATAGAAAACTATGTCAATGAATTAGGTAGTTTTGTTGGTGTATACACGATTGTACCTAATACAAGCCTTAAGTTTATTATTACCCAAAGCGAAGCCCCAAACGCTACTTCTATTGGTGGTGGGAAAATTGTTATTTCAAAAGGGTTATTACAAGCCGTAGAGACAGAGGATGAGCTAGCAGGTGTATTAGCACATGAGATTGCGCATGATACCTATGCCCACTTACAAAAAACCCTTACACGTCAATTATTTTTACTCGCAAGAATACGCAAGGTTAATAGTCCAGAAGAAGTAGAAATTGCATTAGATAAACTTTTACTTGCCTATGAAAAAAATAAAGTTGTTGGAGTTTTAGAAAAACTTAGTGGAATAGCAAGGTTTGACGAATTAAAGGCTGATCAACAGGCTTTTTATACTACTTACAGAGCGGGCTATAATCCTCGCGCTATTGCCGCAGTATTAAAAAGGATTGAAGAAAATAACAAGACTACTGGTACAGTAAAAAAATTGAAAAACTTTATTTTAGGTACCCACCCACTTACTTCTTATCGTGGGTTTGCACTAGATTGGGAAGCGGGTTTTGTTAAATTACCACCAAAAGATTCTAAATATAATAGCCCTGCTTTTGATCAAATGAAGGCAGAACTGGCCAAGCTAGATAAAGACCCATTAGAACAATCAGAGTAAGTCTAACTACCTGCCGCTAAAATGAGGGGTGTTGGGTCGAAGCAACAAGCCTGCGTCACGAAGATAGGTTTAGCATAACAATGAGCAAAATTATTACAAAAAACCCTTTAGTAGCTCGTAGTGTGAATAATCAACTGAGCCAAGAGTTACCTACGAACTACCTTTCTATTTTAACCAAGGCAAAGTTGAAGCTACAAGAACATACTATATATTTGAAAAATTTTTCTACAAAGGACCTAACAGACGAATATTATTGGCAAAGCATTGGTTTGCTAGGGTTTCCACGATTTTTTAGCAAATGTGGAGAAAAATCTCCAGACTCTATATTACTTTCTAATAAAGATAGTTTCTGGGTTCTTCTTAATGAAAAATTAGATGAACCAAGTAGAGATTCTCTTATTAAACACTCTCTAGGACATATAGCCTTAGGGCATATTCGGTTAAATGATGATATAGCCCATTGGGATATGCTTAATAACCTACAAAATGGCTATAAACAGCGTTTTTGGGATATTCAAGTTAGAGGTTATCTTGTTAGTAATGGGCTATTATTAATAGATAAGCTTCAAACTATTGGCCTTAATAAGGTTATAGAAAGACTTGGGGCCAAAAAAATAGATGATAGCTTACTCTCAGCAGCCTTTTTATTTAAATCTTACTCTGATGAAATCGTGGAAGTTTCCCAAACGCTAACTGAAAAGGCAAAGTTATTCCCTCATCAAGTTCGTGGGATAGCAGAAACAATTGCTAGATTAAGACGCTTTAATGTTTCTATGCTTGCTGATTCTGTTGGACTTGGCAAAACTAGAACCACTTGTGCTGTTATTAAAACAATGCGCGAGCAGAATAGCTTAAAAAAAGCTGCTATTCTAACTCCACGTAAGCTAGAGCGAAACTGGCGAAAAGAATTGGCAGTTGTTGGATTAGAAGAAGGTAGAGATGTTGTAGTTATTAACAAAGACGTTTTTAAACGCTTACCTGTCCAAGAAGCTGCTAGTCAATTACGCGGTATTGATGTTGTAATTGTTGAAGAAGCACATCAAGACTTGCGAAATCCAGGCAACAGATTTCACCGCAATTTAAGAGATGCTACGGGTTTAGCTAAAGGTATTCTGCTTACAGCTACTCCTTGGAATAACAGACGTGGTGATGTATTTGCCATATTATCGCCTTTTATCAGAAGTTCTTTTAATGTTGCAGATGGGGTGTTTGATTGTTTTAAGAAAGGGTTTCGTACTGGTAGAAAAGAATTTGAAGAATCAGACGAAATCTTTCAACGTGTTTATGGTTTAACAGTCTTGCAGCGAACTCGCCGCCAATTACGCGAGATGGGAAATGCTGGTGTTTACTATGCGCCTAGAGAACCTAAATTAGATATAGTGCCCTATACTTCTGCCGAACAATCTGCTTTTCGCACATTGTTGAGTGTAGTAGAAAGTATTAGGCTACCTTATTTTAACCCTGTTCGTTACCTTACTGCTGATTCAGATGTTGAGTGGAAAATTTCTGGCACTCATCGGTTTTTCTTATTAAAACGTGCTGAATCTTCTATGGCTGCATTTCGACACACTTTACAAGGAATGCAACAAAAAGCAAAAACGCTAACAGAACAACTCTCACAAGTTAAAGATTCAGAAGATGATGTAGCTAGGTGGTTAGCTAGTTATTACAATATTTCAGAAGATATTATTGAAGATGCGTTAGACTCTGCTCGTGAAGGTTGGTTGGTTGAAGAACGAGTAACAAAAATCCGTCAAAGGCGTGTGCTTAGGCTGATTGAAGAAGCTAGAAAGAGAAAAACTCTAAACCCCCTTAAGAATAAGCTAATTAAAGATAGTGAAGCTGATATACGCTTGTTAGATAAAGTTGAAGCAGAATTTGCTTCTTTATTTCAGGCTGACCCAAAACTAGCTTTAGTGCTTGATAATGTTTATAAGGCTATTTCTCAAGGTCAAAAAATACTGCTTGTTAGTCAATTTGCTGATACTGCATTTACTGTTTATAAATCCTTGCTTTCTAGCCCAGAGATTCAACCATCAGGAATAGGTCTAGTTATGAGTACCGCTAAAGGTAATGAAGATCCTATTCAAATAAATGGTAAACGGGCAAACCGTGAAGAAGTGCTTCGGTTATTTGCTCCTAACGCTTGGGTACAGAGCGAAGTTGAAGCAGGCCATAAGGAAAAAGCTAACTTGGCTCTAAAGACGGAAAAAGCTATTTCAATACTTGTTGGTACTGACACCTTATCTGTAGGGCAAAATCTCCAAGATGCTCGTGTCATTTTTCACTTAGACCTTACCTGGAACCCAATGGTTT
>JAHFUF010000441.1 GCA_023265235.1 Blastocatellia bacterium | reverse complement strand
GTTTGGCTTCATTTCCAAAAGGAACTAACCAAGCTAAACCTAATTTATTAACCGGAAGTCCTAAGGTTGCTGCATCATATGCTGCTAATGCTATGGATTCAGGGGTACACCTTTGTAACGCCATAGAAGCAGCAACCGTAGCAATAACACTGCTAATCTCTTGATCAACATTACGTCCTTTTGGGAGTGCTTGGGTTAACTTTTCACGAAATTTTCCTAGTGTAATAGATAATTTTGATAAAGTTTTTTCATTGTTTTGAGTCATTAATGTAGACATAATTTATCCTTTGTAATTTGGTTTAGCGCAACTGAAAAAAACTAAAGTAGCTAGGTTCTATAGCTTAATGGTTTTATAAGGTTAAGCTACTTGTTTGGTGTTAGTTAATGTTTCATAAGTTTCATAAGTCTCATCTTCTTCAAAATCCCAAAAATGTATAGGTGAATTAGTTTGGGTTGTTGATTTATCGGATTGTTGATGAAATTCATCAGAAATTTCTTGACTAAGTTGGTATATTTTTTGAAAACTAGTAATACCTTCTTTATCTAATAGTTTTGCCATATTTTTACCGCCAAGTTATTTATTTTTATTTAATTTTACTTAGCAAGAATAGATGCTTTATATTAGAACTTACGCCATTAAAAACAAACCAATTAACCTTCGCTTATATTATACTCTTTGAGAAAATAAAAACAAATTATTTTGCTAAAATTTCGCTTACAACAAAAAATTTTATTTTGAGTATATTTGTAATTATTTATTTTGTAAGAGTTTAGTATGTTAAGAAAAGAATTAGAAAATAGCTCAAAATAAATAAGCCCTGATCAAAATAGATCAGAGCTTATTTTATATAGAAAATCAAAATTCTTAAAAGTTTAAGCGAGTTTGTTTAGAGCCTCAGACATCATTTTACCAATCTTTAATCCATGTGGACAGGCCATTTCAGCTTGGTTGTAATCTGTGCGTAATATAGCGGCACGGGCTTCTGAAGGTAGTCTAGAGAAAAGGGTTTTAGCCATAGTAGGATCTTGATAATTGTCGTGATACATTAAGTAACGAAGCGTGTCTCCAATTCTTACAGGGGTTGAGACGTGAGGAGAGCAAATATTATCACAGCCATGACAGACTAAATGGTTTGTTTCCTTGGCGTATTTGTCAAGAAGTTCACGTTCTACAGCACTAATTCGATTTTCTAGTGCGGCAGTAGCATTTTCTTGAACAATTTGTAGCGAAGGCATATTAGAGACAATTGTATCAATACGACCATCAGACCAAACAGCTTTTAATGTTGATTGAGCTTGATTAAATCCTTTTTCCTTAAAAGCGTCAGCTTTAGTTTGGAAGGAAACTCGCCCTCCTTGAGTTTTCATAGCTACTAAACCAATATTGGCTTTTTTAGCTTTATCAATAGCGCGGTTAAGGGCATCACTATTAACTGAGCGGAAGTTATAACGAAACATTATTAGGTCAACAAAACCACCTTCTGCGGCTGCTTCCATTGCTTGAGGTAAGATTCCTGCGTGACAAGAAAACCCAAAGAAGTTGATTTTCTTTTCTTTCTTTAATTTTTCTGCTACATCTTTCCATTCTTTCATTTTAGGCCAAAGTTCACAACCTTGAGGGTATTCTCCATCTCCTAACTGATGAATGTAATAAGCATCTAAATAGTCTGTTTGTAAATTGGTCAATCGTTCATTAATACCTTCTATCATATCGTTAGGGACTTTAGGATGATACTTGGAAACAATAAATGCTTCTTTACGTTTGCCAAGTTTTTGCAAGGTTTTACCTAGTACGATTTCGCTTTGACCTCCAAGATAACAATCTGCTACATCAAAATAGTTTATTCCTAGTTCAAGAGCGCGAGCGACCATTATAGTATTTAACTCATATAATCCCCCGTGAGACAAAATAGGGACAGTGATACCAGTTTTACCCAACACAGCTGTAGGTAATTTTTTTCCTGCTAAAGCATTTGGTGGGGGTTCAGTCACAACAGGGGCAGAGTTGTCTTTAACTTCTACAAAAGGGTTAGTAGAATCGCTACTAGTTGAACTACAACCAATCATGCCAGCAGTACCTAATAAAACTGAATTTTTTAAAAAATTTCTTCTGCTGCAATTACTCATAAAATATATAGCTCCTTATAGTTTACTCTCTGTGTTTTTTTCATTTAAGTCTCTTACCCAAGCTACTAGATCAAAGTCCTCATGCATTGATAATGATTTTGGTGTAAGTTGGGTTTCTAGTTTAACAGGTTTTTCTATAGATTGAAGAAAATTTATTGGTACTATTGGCACTGGCAAAGACTTGGGTAAAGTTTTAGGTGCTTCTACTTCTTTAGTACCACAACCATTTGAACTACAACCACAACCGCCTCCACAACCACCTCCACTACTTTGTAATGCTGCTCCTAAACTACTGATGAACTGACGTAAGCCAGATGGTTTAGCTTGTCTATATGGTTTAGCTTGATTAGTAGTAGTTTGAGTTTTGTTTGCTTTAGGTGCTAATTGCACTAAGCTAGATGGTTTACTTGTTCCACAGCCACCTGTACTACATCCACCAGAACTACAACCGCCCTGTTTAGCTGGGGTAGTTGTGTTAGTTGTGTTAGTTGTGTTAGTTGTGTTAGTTGTGTTAGTTGATTTACTTGTTCCACAACTACCACTGCTACAACCGCCACTGCTGCAACCACCACTTTTCTTAGTGGGTTTACTATTAGGTTTAGCTAGTAATGCTGCACCAGAAAGTAGTGAAGCATTAAGGCTAACTCGTTCTTCGCCTGGTAAGTCTATTGCCGCTTGCTTAACTTTGTCATTAAGTAATAATCTTCTATCAGATTGATTATGGAAACGAGTTTCTCCAACAGCAGTAACATAAACGGCACGTTCATCTAAAACAGGGCATTCTTTTTCACAAATACCACAACCAATACAGCGTTCAGGAATAATAAAAGGTTTGTTAAGGGTTACTTTTGTTCCATCAACACGAGTAATTACTTCGTCATAGGTTTCAATTGCTTTTGGAGAGACAGGACAAACCTCTTCACAAACAACACAGGGCGTTTCCATTCCCCAAGGCAAGCAGCGACCACGATCATAAAAAGCTGTTCCTACTTTGACTGGGCCTTGTTCTTTAAACTCTCCTAGACCAAGTTTTTCTTCAATACTGATTTGTTGAATTGCTCCTGTTGGACAAACATGGCCACAAAGTGTGCAATTTAGCTCACAGTAGCCTAAACGCATGTCCATAATTGGTGTCCATAAGCCTTCTATACCGCTTTGGAAAAGGGCTGGTTGGAGTACATTAGTAGGACATACACGGATACATTGATCACATTTAATACAGCGTTTGAGAAATTCTTTTTCTTCTACTGATGCAGGAGGCCGAATTACTGCACGGTTAAAGGTTTTATTACTAGTAGTTCCACTAAGGCGAGTTAGTGGAAAGAAAAAGACTGCTGCAAGACCAGCAAAAATACCACGTCTAATAGGAATTTCTGGAGACTTTACGCCTGTTTCTTCTCTAGGCATAAACTTAAAAGAAAGAGCATCATGTGGACAATCTTCAATACAGTTAAAACAAACAAAACATTCGCTTTTTCTTAGTAAAGTGTGAGGATCGCTTGCACCTTCGCAGCTTTTAAGACAAAGGTCGCAGTCAGTACATTTATGAGGATCTCTGTCAATACGCCAAATAGCAAAGCGTGATAAAACCCCTAATGTTGCTCCCAGTGGACATAATACACGACAGAAAAAACGAGGAATTACTAGATTCATTCCTACTAAGCCTATAAGCAGAAATCCAATCAGCCAAGCACCATAATGTTGTTTTTCTTGAACATAAATTAAGTTAGTGGGCATATTTACTGCTGGTAAGACAGCAGCAGTAAAGGATCTAAAAAGCAAACAAATAGGATCAAGTATTCCTATTTGTAGGCTGCCAAAGAGAGCAGCAACAATACAGAAAATTAAAAAGTAATACTTAAACTGATAAATTGGACGATAACGATTAGCGTTTATCTTTTCTGTTACATTACGAGTATTAAATAGCCATCCAACGAATTGATGTAGAATGCCATAAGGACAAATCCAATTACAAAAAAAACGCCCTAGTACTAAAGTTGGTAATAGTAGTACTAAAGACCAAATCAATCCTTTATAAACTGTATGAGTAGTAATGGCAGTAGCAATAGCAACAAGCGGATCTGCTTCTAGGAAGAAAGAAACAGGGTAGCCTTTTAAGTAGCTAAATTCTGTTATAAAACAGAAAAAAAGAAATAGGCTAAAGAAAAAGATTTGCACTAAGATGCGAACCGTAGTGATTCTCATAATGTTTGCTTCCTAATAGAAAGTTGTATGTAAGTCTTAACACAAAGGCTATGAAGGTGAGGGTTAACCCTTAAGTTAAATTGTTATTTCGCGGAAGTTTTGTTGTTTCCAGTGACGATTACCTGCGCCTCGGTCATGTGCATAGTTTAAGTAGGTAAGTTTTTCTGGATCGCGGCCTAAAAGTGTATAACCATAAGCGTCTACACAAACTGGATCTGTACCTGCTATAACTGTATTACCAGCAATAACATCACTCATTCTTCCACCTGTTGGGCCATTGCTCATCAAGATTCTAGTCGCGTCTAAAATGACCAAAGTAGGCTTCATCATTAAAGCTAAATCATAGACAATATTATGTATATCCTGATGAAAACGATTACGTAAGCCACCTAGTAAGCCATACCAGTTTTTGATTGTCATAGAAGCGTAACACAAATTGTGGTCTTTTAATGGTGCAACTCCAATTACTTTAGTAGCACCAGCAAAAGGTTTATAGAAAAATGGCCAAGGTTTTTTTATTGCATAGCTAGGTTTTTGAGGATCATTAGTTATAGTTAGTTTTTCAAAAGAATTTGTTTCTGGAAGGAAAAGCTTTGCACCAGCTTTAAGTGTTGCATCACGAATACCAGTTTTATAAAAGGCACCTTCTGGAGAATTAATGGGGTTATCGGCGACTCTAACCTCTTTAGCACCTGCTTCAAAACAATATTT
>JAHFUF010000440.1 GCA_023265235.1 Blastocatellia bacterium | reverse complement strand
TTTCCTACAACAAAAGGCATTGTATTAACAGCATGAATCAAACCATTAAGCACTAAAGTACATAACATGGGGCAGTTATAATAAACCAAAGCTAAAACTACAGGCTTTTTACCAAAATAGCTTTGTAAAGCGACTGTCTGCCCATGTTCATCACGAAACATTAAATTAAGTGGAATTTGTTGATTAAGTCGTTGATCAATACCAACATCATTTAATAATGATGGTCTTACATTAGGAACTGCCTGAGGTAACTCTGGCTTGGTAACTTGTGCTGGTACACAAACAGCTAATACTAGCAAAAGCACTAGCGCAAGAAAGAACCTCATCTCAGTCTCCTTTCAAAACCTTGTCCTGAACTTTGATATGAAGGCATTTTTTCTGCTTTATCTACAAAACCTTGTGCTTCTGTTTCAGGTCGTGATGGTAACCCTTTTTGCAAAAGCTTATCAATTGCTTGCTCAATAGGTATTTTACTAGTAGCTTCATCGCCTTCTTTAAGGATTTTCTCTTCTTTAGCTCGAAAATCTTTTAAGTCTGAAGCTTGAGTAATATTAGTTTGTAAATGTGGTTTAGGAGGCTCTTTGGCTCTCTCTTTATAAAGAGTGTTTAATGGAGGGTTACTAGAATCTTCCCACCACTCAAACCCTTTAAACAAACCTACAGCAGCAATATAAATAATCACTGTAGTAACTAACAAAACAACTGTAAATTTAATTATTGCTGATATATCAATATCTTTATCCTCTAAGTCCATACGAGGATATTTTTTGTTATGCCCATCATCAGTGGTTGCCATGAACTATAGCCTCCTTTTGAATATAAGGATCTCGCACTGGCAATAAAGGATTACCAGACAAAAACTTAAAGAACAGCCCTAGCCAAATGGCACCTATCACCCCAACTGACACTATAGTAGAAACAACAGCCATAGGAGCAATAACACCACCATTAAATTGTGGTTGGATCAGCCAAAATAAATCAACAAGTCTCATTACCATTAAAAACCCTGCAACTGAAGCTAATATAGTTGGCTTCTTTTTTAAGGCTCTAGAAAGAAGTAAAAAGAATGGTACAGCAAAGTGCAGTGCTATTAATGCTGGGCCAACATACTCCCAGCCACCACTACGACGGCGTATAAACCAGATTGTTTCTTCTGGTAGATTACCTGACCAAATAATTAATAGTTGAGAGAGGTTAAAGTAACCCCAAAGCATTACACAAGCTAGCAACAATTTACCTAGGTCATGAAAGTGCTTTGAGCCAATATAGCCTTTCATTCCTTCACGATTACCTATTTGTGACAAAATAATAATCATAAAGGCAAAAGAATTTAGTAAACAACCACCAATGGTCAATATCCCAAATATAGTAGAATACCAATGAGGATCTAGCGACATTATCCAATCAAAAGAAGCAAGTGTAATGGTTAAAGCACAAATCAATATTCCTGGGCCGCTAATATTACGGCACTTTTGAGCAACATCTATAGCTGAATCTACTGAATTAGTTTTGTCTTGCTCTAAAGACCATTTACTTAAAATAAAAGCCATTGCTGTCCAAAGAAGAAAATAACCTATAGCCCTACCAGTAAAGAAAGGCATATTAAGGTAATATTTTGCTTTGTCCCCTAAATGAGCAGCATCTTCTGCATGAGTCCAAGGATAGATATCATAAGATAGGGCAATTATTGGAATAAAAAGCACTAACATTAAAGGTAATGTCTTAGCAGCAGACTCTAGAGGACGGCGAATTCCAAAACCCCAATGTCCCCCTGTAAGATGCTGTATCATCAAAATACCTAGACAACCAAAAGAAATGGTTAACCAAAAAAAGTATGCTACTAAATAACCTGAAGCAATTTCGCTCATTATTAATGGCCTCCTGACTCAGATTTCTCTTGAGCTTTACTTTCTAGCTTTGAACTAGTGCCACTAGGAGACGTCTGTTTTTTAGGGTCAACTAAACCACTAGGAGTAAAATCTGTAATAGTTTCTATTGGTAATGGGTTAGCACTACCAGGTTGGCTTTCTTGTAAAGCCTTAACATAAGAGATAATAGCCCAACGATCCCGCACATTTACTTGAGCAGAATAGCCTGCCATTGCTCCATAACCATTAGTTATTACGTCAAAGTAATGGCCTATAGGTTTTTTACGGACTTCATCGTCATAATACGAAGCTGCTTTTTTGAAACCTCTTTGTACAATCATTCCATTACCTGCACCAGTCTGACCATGACAAGGAGCACAATAAATATTAAACCTTTCCTGACCTCGTTTAACAACCTCTTTATCTACAACAAAAGGAAAGGTAGTAACTAATTGTCCGTCTTTTTTACCTGTATAAAGATGTGTATCATCTCTTAATTGTCCTCGTGCTACGGTACCTTGAATTAAAGGTCTAGAGGCTTGACCATCAGCAAAAAAATCACTTTGTTGTAGCGGTCTATAGGCAGGCTGATCTGCCATATCTTGACGACAAGAACTGAAAAGAAAAAGACCGCAAAAAATAGATAATATAGAGAGTTTTACTCTTAACATAGTTTGGGCGTTCTTTCTGGTGGGGGAAGATTTATGGCTCAACTTCTGTCACCTCCGCAGCATTAAGGCTCTTTAGAAATTCTGCCGTAGCCCTACGATCAAACTTTGAATCTTCTGATTCAATACATAGAAAAAAGCGATCTGAAGAAGCCATACTAAATCTAGGCACATTAAAAACTGGATGATAGGGCTGTGGTAATCCATTTAATAGTATCATCCCAATTGCACCAGAAAAGGCACCTATCAAAATAGTTAATTCAAAAGTAATAGGTATAAAAGACACCCAGCTATTATAGGGGCGACCACCTATGTTTATTGGATAGTCCACGGCTGAAGTCCAGTATTGTAAGCCATAACCTAATAAGGCACCAATAATTCCAGCCACCAACACTATATATTGAACTCTGGTATGAAAATGTAACGCTTCTTGAAGTTCCTCAATAGGAAAAGGTGAATAAGCATCCATTTTTCTATACCCTGCTTTATAAGCAGCGTTTGTAGCATCAACAATGGCTTGAGGGTTATCAAACTCAGCCATTAAACCATAAAGCTTTGTTTTTTCTGTCATAAGTTAGTTATTCCTTATGGTGTTTAACTTTTGATTCTGGTAATAAAGTCTTCATTTCAAACATAGGAATCATTGGAAGTGCACGAACAAACAAAATCATCATGAAAACAAAGAATCCTATAGTACCTACAAAAAGCATAACTTCCCACATAGTAGGAGCATACCTTCCCCAAGAAGAAGGAACAAAGTCGCGGTGTAAGCTAGTAACAACAATAACAAAGCGTTCTAGCCACATCCCTACATTAACAACTAGAGTGATAAGCCACAAAATATAAACATTTTGTCTAATCTTTTTAATCCAGAGGACTTGAGGGACAACACCATTACAGAAAATTAATAAACAATATGACCACCAATAAGGCCCTGTCATACGGTTATAAATCATAAAGCCTTCATATTTGTTAGAACTATACCAACCCATAAAAGCCTCTACATTATAACCATAAAAAACCATCAATCCTGTTACTAACATAACCTTGGCCATATTTTCTATATGGCGCATAGTAACAAAATCATGCAAACGGAAAAGGTATCTAACAGGCAAAAGTAGGGTTAGTACCATAGCAAAACCTGAGAAAATAGCACCAGCCACAAAATAGGGAGGGAATATTGTAGTATGCCAACCAGGAATAACTGAAACAGCAAAGTCAAAACTTACTATGGTGTGTACAGATACTACTAGTGGTGTAGCTAAACCTGCTAAGAGGTTATAAATTGTTTCATAGCGTGCCCAATGGCGAGCAGAACCACGCCAACCCATTGATAACATACCAAAAATCATTTTTACTAACCAATGTTTAGCCCTATCACGCATTGTAGCTAAGTCTGGTATTAGACCTACATACCAAAAGAGTAAAGAAACGCTTCCATATGTTGAGATAGCAAAAACGTCCCACATTAGAGGGCTACGAAACTGTGGCCATATTGCCATTGTATTAGGGATAGGTAGTAGCCAATAAGCAGCAAACCAAGGTCGACCTGTATGTAGTAAAGGAAACATTGCTGCGCAAGCAACTGCAAAGAGTGTCATAGCCTCAGCAAATCTATTGATTGAAGTACGCCACTTTTGCCCCATTAGTAAAAGAATAGCTGAAATTAATGTACCAGCGTGACCTATACCAACCCACCAAACAAAGTTGGTAATGTCAAAACCCCAACCAACAGGAGCGTTTAATCCCCATATACCAACGCCTTCATAAAGCAGCGCAGTAACAGCCGCCATCAGCATATTAATTATTAAGAAACCCATTCCTAACCCAATAAATAGACTTATTGGTGTGCGTTGGGTTAGGACGATAGAACTAATTTTCTCAGAAATTGTCTCAAAACTATGACCTGGGCCAACAACAGGTATTACATCTTTTAGTACAGGTTCTTGCTGGTGTGCAGTATTTGCTTCCATAATTACCCCTTCTTAAGCTCAGGATTGGGATTACGCAACGCAGATAGATAAGTCGTCCGTGGTTTTGTGGCTAACTCTTCTAGCATAGAATAGTTACGTTGTTCTGCTTTTAATTTTGATACTTTGCTCTCTGGATCATTAACATTACCAAAGACTATTGCTTGAGTAGGACACACAGATTGACAAGCAGTAACCACTTCACCATCCCTAATAGGACGATTTTCTTTTTCCGCTTCTACTCTAGCGTAATTAATACGCTGTACACAGTAAGTACATTTTTCCATTACACCGCGACTGCGCACTGTTACATCAGGGTTATTTAGCAGCTTAAGTTGTGGCGTACTAAAGTCAGTATACTGCAAGTAATTAAATCGACGCACTTTATAAGGACAGTTATTAGCACAATAACGTGTTCCTACGCATCGGTTATAAACCATATCATTAAGCCCTTCTGAGCTATGAGTAGTAGCATTTACTGGGCAAACAGTTTCACAAGTGGCTTTTTCACATTGCATACAAGGAAGAGGTTGAAAATAGGC